>CACAYQ010000006.1 GCA_902536695.1 uncultured Bacteroidota bacterium
GGCTTTTTGAGATTTAATGTTATTGAGCCTGAAGATATTTCTAAAATACATCGGTACGTATTAAACAAAGAATTATGAAAAAAACAATACTTCCTTTAGCTCTTTTTTTAATGGTTTTCACATCGTTAAAGTCGCAAGAAGCACTTGACATAAATGAAGCTGTTTTTGAGCACCAAAATAAATTGGATTTTCAACTAGGTAATGGGATGTCATTTAATTTTAATGATAGTACACATCTCTTTCATATAGGAGGAATGATTCAGAGCAGCTACACACATAATAGATTTGATATGGTAGATATACAATCACAAAATTCAATTGGTATAAAAAGATCTTATTTTAATATGTCAGGAAGCTTAAATGAAGGTTTATTTTCATTTCTTATCCAAACTAATTTTAGCGAATCATCAGCTTTGTTAGATGCCTGGGTAGCTTATCATCCGAGTAGAAATCTTCATTTTTATTTCGGTCAAAAAATGACCCCAATGAATAATCTTTCTATGCAGTATATGGAAAATAATCTTCAATTTTCATCACGGAATTACCTGTCTCAAAACTTCTCAACCACTGGTAGAGAATTTGGTCTATTTGTAGAATCTAATTTTGAGTTAGGAAAGATTGGTGTTGAACCCAAATTAGCCATTACCAGCGGTGATGGTATGAACTCTTTTGGTGAAAATTCATTGGATGCTGATGTAGGTGGTTTTAAGTACGGAGGAAGATTAAATATATATCCTTTCGGATATTTTAAAAAAGGAAATACTTACTTAGGGCATGATCTTTTAAGAGAAGAAAAACCTAAAATATTAGTTGGTGGTTCCTCATCGTTAAATATGGGTGCTAGTCATAAAGTAGGTGAGGGTCATTATAATGAAGATTTGTTAAATGAAGGAACATTTTTATTTTATGATACGGATTCAATTGGTCTAGCTCGATTCCCTAACTATTTGAAAAATAACCTCGATTTTTGTTTAAAATACAAAGGTTTTAGTATGCTTATTGAGTATGTAAATACGGCAGCCTACAATTTACAAGGTGTCGCTTTGAATAACAATGCAACCGTGTTATTAGATACTACTCAAATTAGTGAGTATATGGTGCTTGGAAATGCTTACAATATTCAATTAGGATATGTGTTCAATAAAGACATATCATTAGACTTTAGATATGGCCAATCTTTTAAAGAGTTTGGATTTAATTCTAACTCGGTATTGAAAAATTACGATGAGCTGGCAGTAGGTGTTTCTAAATATTTTTCAGAAAGAGCTGTCAAGGCACAGTTATTTAGTAGATATCTAAATTTTTATGAAAATGTGGATCTAAATCAGATTTTTGTAGAATTTCTCTTACAAATTCAGTTTTGATTTATCTTAAATCTTTTGTGACAAATTCTGCAACTTTTTGTGCCGTTTGTGCTGCACTAGGCTCAGTAATAATATAGTAAATCTTTTTACCGTCCACATTTTTACCTTCAAATCTTCTAGGTAATCCAATTGGTGAATTTCCAGTAATCATACTGTAAAAAACACAGGCAATCAAATATGTGCCATTTGGAGATGGATGTTTGTTATCATCCATGTATAGCTCAAAACTAGTATTTGAATTTTCAATATATTTAAATGCTTCTCCTACAGGCACATATGTAACGTCATTCACATCAGAAATTGAATCTAAAACTTGCATGGTATTAGAATGCCTTTGAGATGAAATTTTTTTTAAATATGGATACTCCCATGTGCCGTAAACATAGGGTTTTACATTCTTATTTTTTGCTGTTTCAGAAAATAATTTTATGTATTTAGCACATGAGTCAAGTTGTAATAAAGGATATGTGCTGTGTTCGTTAAATGTTACGAAATCATAATCTTTAAAAGCATAACTTTCCTGCATGTGGTATGCCCAATGTTCATGGAGTTTACTTCCTCCGATTGTTTTCTGAAAAACTTTAATATTTATTTCTGATGCTTCAAACATTTTCTCTAGCACTTGTGGAAGGTTCCAATAAAAGGTAAAACTATTACCAATCATTAGGATTTTCTTATAATCGACTTTAGGATTATCATGATTTTCTATATTAGAATTTGAATTACACGTAGAAATTAGCAGCGTAATAAAAATTAATTTGATAATTCTAAAAGGTTGAGCCATCAATTCTTGTGCCTGGTGAAAATAAAACACCTGCAAATGCAGTAGCATGTTGTTCAAAATCTCCAGTCAAATCTGGAAAACGGGTATAGGATTCATTAGGGTTGTTTGATAATGGTTCAACATCAAATGTCAAAATAACATTATCTAAACTATCTGTTAATGTCATTACATCTCCCGAATTATTAAGATTCATAACCACATTGCTAGAAACAAAAACTAATGCATTTCCAAAAACGCCATTAGGTGTTCCTCCACCAAATACAATAAGCGATTTTCCAGATGATAGAAATGTATTATCTGGAAATTGGTGATTAGCATTACCATTATTTAGATTTTCTGTATCAAAAATTTTACAACCGCTAAGATTTATGCAGGAATCAGATATATTCACAAATTCAACAAACTCATCTTCGTTTGGATCTCTCACACCATCATTGTTTGCGTCTCCAACTATGCCAGATGGTGGGTCATATAGAACTTCATTTAAAATAAATCCGGATATATTTTCAGTAAGGTAAACGGTGTCAAGGTCATTATTTGTAGTGTCAACAGGGTTAACGATGTTAGCAATAGGTTCTACATCGTTTGTTTTAGCACAACTAAAAAGTGTGATAAACGAAATACTCAACGATATATAATGAATTCCTCTTAAAAAACTTAACATAAATCTGATACCAAACCAAATATAAAGATTAATTTAAAGCCATGAAAAAATTAATTTTTCTGTTAGTTATTCCCTTCATTATTTTTGGGTGCAGAAAACCTACTACTACTAGTAATAACACGTTAGTTTTAGAAAACAACTTAGGTCAATTTCAATTTAACAATTATGAACCCTTAGTTGACATGCCCGTAAATATCCATTATTACATTCCAGATTTAGTTGATCGACAAAATGCTCCTATTTTATTTGTTTTTCCTGGAATGAATAGAAATGCAAACACATATCGTGATACTTGGATTAATTTAGCTGACACAAAAGGGATAATGATATTTTCCTTTGAGTTTCCCACTGCTTTTTACCCTAATAGTATTGCATACCAACAAGGAAACATAGTTAATCAAAATGGCGTATTAAATGCGGAAGACAAGTGGTCATTTTCAATTGTAGAACCAGTCTTTGATTACATTAAAACATCTTTTAATTATAATCATAATTTTTATGATTTATTTGGTCATTCTGCTGGCGCTCAATTTGTTCATCGATATATTCTATTTAAGCCTTATTCAAGAGTCAGAAAAGCTATTTCTGCAAATTCAGGCTGGTATACTATACCTGACACTTCCGTTTTGTTTCCATATGGTCTAAAAAACATTCCAGAAAATAATTTCGATTTATCAAACTCCTTTAATAAACAACTTGAAGTTCATTTAGGTTTATTGGATAATAATGCAAATGATCCCTCATTAAGAAAAACTCCAGAAGCAAATGCTCAAGGTTTTCATCGATTAAGCAGAGGAAGATATTTTGTCTCTAAAAGTGATTCTATTGCACAATCAATGAATTACTCAATTAATTGGGTTAAGAAAGAAGTGCCAGATGTCGCCCATAATCATGGAGGCATGTCTGCGTTTGCAGCTGAAGAGCTATATTAAATTTCGAAACTAAAACCTGATTTCTTCAGCTTCAAATATTTGACTTTGTTAAATTGAAATAGTTTGGCTGGTCTATGAGAAACACTTTTTTGAATTTTTCCTGTATCAACTAGTAGCTTCATTGAATTTATTTTTTTTCTGAAGTTTCGTTTATCAAATTTTTTCTCAAGTATAATCTCATATAAATTTTGTAATTGAGATAAAGTAAATTTTTCTGGAAGTAATTCAAACCCAACAGGCTTGCTTTGAACACTTTGTACTAGATGAGCTTTACATGAAGCGAAAATTTTATTGTGGTCAAAAGCCAATTCTCCAATTCTATTGATATCATGCCACTTTGCTTCTGATGCAAAAGAGGAGGGGCTGTTATTTTTGTTCAGAGGCGAAAGCTCATATTGATTAATTTTTATCAAACTGTAATGAGATATGGTGAAAACCCTTCCTAATGGGTGTCTTCCAATATCTCCAAATGTTTTTACTTGCTGTGTATATACATTTCCAAGACCAGTTAAATCTACAAGTACTCGGTCCACTGCATCCTCAATGCTTTCTTTGGGGTGCACTAGATCGCCTGGTAAGGCCCAAAATTCCTTGTACGGATTTACTCCACGTTTTATAAGTAGAACTTTTAAATTTATATCATCGTATCCAAAAATGACGCAATCCACAGAAACCGAATAATTAAAATTATCTTTTACCATATTTCTAATATAATGTATATTTTACACTAATTATTATAATACTTTCAGTTATTCATTTTTAAATATCCTGTCTTTACCCAAAAACTCAGGCGACTGTATAGAAATGACTTTCATAGTTTCTTTAGAATTGACAATTACACCGTGCCACGTATCTTGTGGTATAACAATAACATCACCTTTTTTAACTTTATATATACTATCGCCAAGTTGAAATTCACCTTCACCTTTTTCAATGATAACATTCTCTGTATGATATAGGTGCTTGTGAAGTTTTACTCTTTTCTTAATCCAAATCGCAAATGTGGTCGCTTCATTATTAGTTGAGAGCTTTTTAACACTGATGTTCTCAAATTCTTCATCATCTGGTTTTATGTGTTGGATAGAGGAAACAAATTCCTGAGTAAAAACGATTTTAGTTAACAGCGTTAAAAATAGAGTGAATAAAATGTAAATTCTCATATGAGTATAATTTCATTGAATTGTTTATGCCCATTTACAAAGTCTGCTATTGCTGCTCTTCTTTTTCCTTCTAATTGAATGTCTAGTAATTTTAATGTTCCTGAAGCTGTTCCTACGGTCAGTTCATTTTTCCCTATTAAGACTTCACCAGCGCCAAGGTTTAGATCCTCACCGATTTCTGCTCTAAATATTTTAAAATTTAATAAACGATCATTTAATTTTATTTGACACCAAGCAGAAGGGTAGGGAGATAGTCCTTTGATGAGGCTATTTATTTCTTTTGCCCCTTTTTTCCAATTGATTCGAGTATTCTCCTTGTTCAGTTTTGGTGCAGTCTTTAGTTCCAAATCCTTAACATGTTGTTTAATTGGTTTAATGACACCACTTTCAATGCAGTTAAGTGTTTCTATAACTAATTCTTTTCCTATGGTCATTAATTTATCGTATAAACTACCCGCATTATCTTCTTTTTCAATATTAATTTTTTGACTTAACAATATATTCCCAGTATCTATTTTTTCATCAATTAAAAAAGTAGTTACACCAGTTTCTTTTTCATCATTTATGATGGCCCAATTGATAGGTGCTGCACCTCTATATTGCGGCAATAATGAGGCGTGTAAGTTAAAAGTCCCTTGTTTAGGAATAGACCAAATTGATTTTGGCATCATTCTAAATGCAACAACTACAAAAATATCTGCTGATAAATCGTGAAGTTGACTTGTAAATTCGTTTGATTTTAAATTTTCAGGCTGTAAAAGATGAAGTTTATGTTCAGCAGCATAATTTTTTACAGCTGATGATCTTAATTTTTTTCCTCTTCCAGCTGGTTTATCAACAGACGTGACAACACCCACAATAGAGTGATCCATACACTCATTAATTGCTTTTAGAGATGCAACAGCAAAATCGGGAGTCCCAAAAAAAACAACTTTCATATTAGTCTACTTTAATTACTAATCCTTTTAAATATTCGCTTTCTGGATGAAAAATGTTTACAGGGTGGTCCATAGGTTGATGCAATTGATGAAGGATGGTTACTTTTCTATTCGCCACAATACTAGATGATAATATGATGTGCTTAAATAATTCATTACTTATAACTTGCGAACAGGAAAATGTAAAGATATAACCTCCAGGTTTTATTTTTTCAATAGCTCTTGAATTTAACCTTTTATATCCTTGTACTGCTTTATTTTTAGACTTAATATGCTTTGCGAAAGCAGGTGGGTCTAAGATGATAACATCAAATGTTTCTGGTAGTTGTTTGATGTAGTCCATGGCATCGTCCGTTATGGAGTGGTGTTTTTGTTGCAGGTCTTGGGGAAGTAATTTTACATTTTCTTCCAAAAGTTTCATCGCTTTTTTAGAGCTGTCTAAAGAATAAACTTCTTTTGCACCTTTATTTAATGCATAAATAGAAAACCCTCCAGAATAGCAAAATGTATTTAATATCACTTTGCTTTGACTGTATTCACCTAGTAATTTTCTATTCTCTCTTTGATCAATAAAAAAACCTGTTTTTTGTCCTGTAACCCAATTGATTTTAAACTGATTACCATATTCTGAAGCTATTACATCAGACGCATCTATTTTTCTAAGCAGATAGCTGTTTTGGATTTGAAATTCTTGCTTTAAAACTTCGGGAAGTGTGTTTTCACTTTTATCATAAATAACATCAATTTCTGATAATTGTTTCGCTATAGTTTTACTAAAAATCTCTTTTAGTTTCCACATGCCCACAGAATGAAACTGCATTACAATTACATTGTCATATCGATCAATTATGCATCCTGGCATTTCATCTCCCTCTGCATGAACTAAGCGATAAATATTGTTTTTGCCATTGATGTCTAAATTGTGGTGGCGTTGGGATATTGCCTTTTTAATTTTACCCTCCCAATATGCGTTGTCAATGGTTAATTGATTCAATTCGAAAATACGTATCGCTATGCTACCTTCATTGTAATGACCATAACCAAGAAATCTTCCTTTGTTACTTTTGATTTCAACAATATCCCCGTTTGATATGCCATTTTCAATGGCTTTTATTGCACCAGAAAAAACCCATGGATGTCTTCTTAGTATTGATTTTTCTTTTGTGGGCTTTAATGTTATGGTTTTAAACATAAGATACTTTTATATCCATTTGTTAATTTAGTACACAAATTAAGTGATTTTATGAAGTTTGGCAAAGTAGATAACTTAGATAGTGTTGACTTTAACTATTCGGAAATACCACTAAAAACAAAGGAGAATTTAAGCAGCACAAAAAGTGACAATAAAATTCATTTTTTCTTTGGAGCACCTGGATGGTCCGATGTAAATTATAAGGGAAGTATTTACCCGCTTAAAACGTCATCAAATAAAATGCTTATTGAATATGCTAAACAATTTAATAGTATTGAGTTTAATGGAACAAGATATGGTGTGCCTAAACTAAAAGTGGCTCAAAATTGGAAAGAAAAAGTAGGTCCAGATTTTAAATTTTCACTAAAACTCCCTCAGTTTATTACGCATCGAAAAAACATAAATGATGTAGAAGCCTATCTAAAGATAGATGAATTTTTGTTGTTGTGGAGTGAAATTGAAGAGTATTCCGGTATTAATTTCGCAGTAATGGCAAATTACTTTAGGTCAGAGCAATTCAATGAGTTAGATAAATTTATTCGCCATTGGCCAAACGATGTACCCTTAGCTATTGAATTAAGAGATCAGAGTTGGTTTAATGATCTAAGAGTAGTAAATAGATGGCAGGAATTATTCTTGGAGCATAATGTAATTCCCGTAGTTACAGACACACCCGGTAGAAGAGATGTCATGCATTTTAATTTAACGAATAATCATTTATTTGTACGTTACGTAGGTGATTTTAACCATAGTTCAGATAAATACAGAATATATAAGTGGATTGATAAAATGGTTGAGTTAGTGAATTGTGGAGTTGATCACATTTGGTTTTATGTTCACCAGCCAGGCGAAAACAGAGAAAGAATTTTACATTTTTTCAATTTTATGATTCCTTTGGTCAATCAAGAATTAAACTTAGAAATAAAAGAGCTTAAAAACCACCGGCTGGCTTACACATAGCCCATGACTTCATACACAAGGTAACCGACTATTTCATGAAATAAAACTTTCCACTTGAACAATACGTTGGTTTGTGGTACGATAAGATACTCTAAATCAAAATGAAATCCGTCACTCTCTTTTACAAACGGAGTAATATTTAATCCTGTTTTTTTAAAACATGAAAGGGATCTTCTCATGTGATAATCTGATGTGATTAATAAAAATGAATATTTATCCATTTCAAGTTCCTGGCATGTCAATTCTGTGTATATGGCATTTTCATGTGTGTTTTTAGATTGATTTTCTACAATGATTTTTTCTCTTGGAACACCAATTCGTATCAAAAACGATTTTAAAATATCAGCTTCTTTCATGTCAGAACTTAAACTGCCAGATGCTCCAGAGATAATGATATTTTTGATCACACCTTTATGAAACAATTCTATGGTGTTAAGTAATCGGTCGTTATGCTTGTTAAATTGAATATTAACATCAGTTGAACTTAAGCTAATCATTCCTCCAAGAAGGATGCCTACATCATATTTTTTATGTGTTGTTTCGTGCTTAATTTTCCATGAGTCGAATACCATGTTATAAATAGGTGAACTAGAAAAAATGATGACTAAGATCAAAGCTGTGGCTAAATATCGAGGCCTTCTGTATTTTTTTTTGGCAAATAGAGCTAGTAATAGCAATATTATAATCCAAAAAAATGGATCAACAGCAAAGGAAAGTATCTTTGAAAAAATGAAAAACACTTTGGTAAATATCATTAGTTTTGGGCAAAATTATGTATTTTAAACAAAATAGAGATACACTTTATATTCTATAACTGATGGATCAAAAACCATATTCGCCAAAACATAAAATTAGGATAGTAACTGCCGCCTCTTTATTTGACGGACATGATGCAGCAATAAATATCATGAGACGTATTATTCAGTCCACTGGGTGTGAGGTCATTCACTTAGGTCATGATAGAAGTGTAGAAGAGGTAGTAGATTGTGCTATACAAGAGGATGCACAAGCCATCGCTATGACTTCATATCAAGGCGGTCACAATGAGTACTTCAAGTACATGTACGATCTGCTTAAAGAAAAAAATGCTTCACATATTAAAATTTTTGGTGGTGGAGGGGGAACAATTCTTCCTGAGGAGATCGAGGAATTGCATCAGTACGGTATTGCAAGGATATATCACCCTGATGATGGTAGAGCCATGGGATTACAGGGGATGATAAATGATTTGGTAAAAAAAGCTGATTTTCCTACAGGGGCAGAGCTTAATGGCCAGCTTAATGATATTAATCACAAAAATTATCTAGCTCTTGGACAAGTCATCTCGTCAGCTGAAAATTACGGTGATCAATTTGAGAAAAACTTAGACGAACTTAAAAGTAAAGCCGATAAAAAAGATATTCCTATTTTAGGTATTACCGGAACAGGTGGGGCTGGTAAATCATCCTTAGTAGATGAATTGGTTAGACGATTTTTACTTGATTTCAAGGACAAGAAATTAGCCATCGTTTCTGTAGATCCGTCAAAACGTAAAACCGGTGGTGCCCTGCTTGGTGATAGAATTCGAATGAATGCGATCAATAACAAGAGAGTATATATGCGATCGCTTGCTACCAGACAGAGTAATTTAGCCCTTTCAAAACATGTTTCTCAAGCACTCGATGTGCTAAAATGTGCAGATTTTGATCTTATTATACTGGAAACTTCTGGTATAGGTCAATCTGATACTGAAATATTGGACCACAGTGATGTCTCATTATATGTGATGACCCCAGAATTTGGTGCTGCTACCCAGTTAGAAAAAATTGATATGCTTGATTTTGCTGACGTAGTAGCCTTAAATAAGTTTGACAAAAGAGGGGCATTAGATGCGATTAGAGATGTGAAAAAGCAATATAAACGGAATCACAATTTATGGGACATTAATGACGATGATATTCCAGTTTATGGAACTATAGCTTCTCAGTTTAATGATCCTGGGATGAATAACTTATACAAACATCTTATGGATTTGGTAGATCAAAAAACTAAAACAGATTTATCGTCTACGTATGAAATTACAAAGGAAATGTCTGAGAAAGTTTATGTAATCCCACCTAAAAGAGTTAGATACTTATCCGAAATTGCAGAAAATAACCGGGCATATGATGAACAACTTGAAAGACAAATCAAGTTAGCTGAAAAATTGTATGTACTTCATAAAAGTATTGACGAGTTAGATGAAAGGGAGAATAAAGATGTAATCCATGTTTTAAGCGAAAAAATAAAGCAAATACAATTGGATTTCGATGCTCGAAATTGGAAAACCGTTCAAGATTGGGAATCGAAGTATCAGTCTTATCAAGAGGATCAGTTCATATTTAAAGTCAGAGGAAAAGAGTTAAGAGTTTCAACAAAATCTGAATCGCTATCATTTTCAAAAATACCTAAGGTAGCACTACCTAAATTATCAAGTTGGGGAGATATTATTAGATGGACAAATCAGGAAAATGTCCCTGGAGAGTTTCCTTTTACTGCAGGATTATTTCCTTTTAAAAGAGAAGGTGAAGACCCAACTAGAATGTTTGCTGGTGAAGGTGGTCCAGAAAGAACAAATAAACGTTTTCATTATGTCAGTTTAGGTATGCCAGCCAAGAGACTGTCCACTGCTTTTGATTCGGTTACACTTTATGGAAATGACCCTGATTTGAGACCCGATATATATGGTAAGATTGGCAATTCTGGAGTATCGATTTGCTGTCTAGATGATGCTAAAAAATTGTATTCAGGTTTTGATCTGAGTTCGCCAACCACATCAGTTAGTATGACTATAAATGGACCTGCCCCTATGTTGTTAGGTTACTTTATGAACGCGGCCATAGATCAGAATTGTGAAAAATACATTAAGGAAAATGGATTAGAATCTGAGATACACCAAAAAATCGATGAAATTTATAATAATAAAATAAGGCCAACTTATCAAGGTGACTTGCCCGAGGGAAATGATGGTCTAGGGCTTATGCTTTTAGGAGTTACAGGGGATCAAGTTCTACCAGCTTCAGTGTATAATAAAATTAAATCTGATACTTTATCTCAAGTAAGAGGGACAGTACAAGCCGATATACTAAAAGAAGATCAAGCACAGAATACATGTATTTTTTCTACCGAGTTTGCTTTGCGATTAATGGGGGATGTACAAGAGTACTTTATACATAATAAAGTAAGGAATTTTTATTCAGTCTCTATTTCAGGTTATCATATTGCAGAAGCAGGTGCTAATCCTATTACTCAATTAGCATTTACATTAGCTAATGGATTTACATACGTTGAATATTATTTAAGTAGAGGAATGTCCATAGATGATTTTGGTCCTAATCTCTCCTTTTTCTTTTCTAATGGAATTGACCCTGAATATGCAGTTATTGGTAGAGTGGCAAGAAGAATTTGGGCAAAGGCTATGAAAGTGAAGTATGGGGCTGGTGAAAGAGCACAAAAGCTCAAATACCATATTCAGACGTCAGGACGTTCATTACATGCCCAAGAAATTGATTTTAATGACATTAGAACCACACTGCAGGCACTCTATGCCATTTATGATAATTGTAATTCATTACATACTAATGCTTATGATGAGGCCATAACTACTCCAACTGAAGGCTCAGTCCGAAGGGCAATGGCTATTCAGTTGATCATTAATAAAGAACTTGGACTGGCTAAAAATGAAAATCCCATGCAAGGTTCTTACATTGTCGAAGAGTTAACAAACTTAGTGGAGGAAGCAGTATTATTGGAATTTGACAGAATTAACGAAAGAGGAGGTGTGCTTGGCGCCATGGAGACCATGTATCAAAGAAGCAAAATCCAAGAAGAATCTCTACACTATGAAACACTAAAACATACGGGCGATTACCCCATAATAGGTGTAAATACATTTTTAAATTCTAAGGGTTCTCCAACTATAGTTCCAGATGAAGTAATAAGAGCTACCGAAGATGAGAAAAAGTATCAAATTAGTATGTTAGATAATTTACATCAGAATAAGTCAAAACTTTCCTCTCAATCGCTGCAGTTAATTCAAAATGCGGCCATAAATCAAGAAAATATTTTTGAAGTTCTTATGGAAGCTTGTAAGCATTGTTCATTAGGTCAGATAACCACTGCTTTATTTGAGGTCGGAGGACAATACAGAAGAAATATGTGATGCAAGATCATTTAATTATCTTTTTAAAAAATCCCATTTTTAAAAAATTACAGGAATCAAAGAGATTAGATAATTGGGCCCGTTTCTTTGAGCTTCTTGAATATACATCTTCTATAACGTCAAGTATAAAAGCGCAAAGAAATTTATATTATGATGAATTTTTAGAAAATGATGGTGTTTTTCATGATCAAATTTTTTCTAAAAAAATCCA
Source organism: uncultured Bacteroidota bacterium (assembly GCA_902536695.1). GTDB lineage: Bacteria > Bacteroidota > Bacteroidia > Flavobacteriales_D > Parvicellaceae. The sequence continues at coordinate 12,386 of CACAYQ010000006.1, forward strand.
TACTTCATCCAATCCAAAGCAACAACTTAAAGATGCAGTTAAGGAATCTTTTGGACAATGGGCAACAAAAGTAGTGTTTATGGGGGCTGATTCATTTGAGTTAACTAACTCGGATATAGAGCTGGTTTTTAGTCAGCTAGATCATCACCAAGCCGTGATTCTACCAGCCAAGAATAGTGGCATTTTACTATTTGGATTGACTATTTATAGGAGTGATATTTTTGAACATTTTCCTTGGGAAACGGAAGATGATTTATTGGATACGATTATTAACTTACAACGTAAACAAAATACTTATTGTGTTTTAGAAGCAAAAACAGCTTATGATTAAAAAATAAGATTAGGCTAAAAGTATTCATAACACCCAAGATCATTGGGAATATTCCTAGACCTTTCCAAAATATCTTCAATTACGGTAGAATTCACATTTCCTAAATCAATAAGATTAGAAGAATCAGTTAGTTCAAAGTTCCATTCTTGAGGATTTACAAAATAAGTGTTAAGGTTTTGAAAACAATTAGTAAAAAATGGGGAATTAGACAAGGTATCTTCCGTTTTTATCGAACAATAATTAAAGATAAAGTTTGGATCTATTCCAGTATCAATTCTGTCTAAGGTGTCACAGATGATTTCGTTGCTTCCATTTCCATCCACTACGCAATTTGAAAATATAGCAGAACTAAAAGGTCTAAATATGATATCATCATTGGTGCTCTTGTAATAATCCTTAAAAACTAAGGAAGGTGTATTTCTAAAACCGCTCCAATAATTGGCAAAAGTGCAATGTTCAAATTGTACGTTGCCACCAATGCTTACATAGGCAGAATAGTTATTTGAATTTCCGAAGAGACAGTTAACTGCATTCACGTTTCCACATTGAGTTAAAATATTAGCATACAATGAGTTATTAACTTTTACTTTATTCAAAAATACAGATTGATTATTGTTTAGTGTGTCCACTTGAATACCTATTACTGCATTTTTAATTTCACTGTGTGTAATTTGTGATTGAAGAGGTTGAAGAAAATAAATCCCCCTCCACTGACCAGACACTGAATCAGCAGGATAAAGTAAGTAATCTTCCATTCTGTCCTGTTGAAATAGGACAGGATTATTTAGTGTGCCATTTACTTCAAGAGCACTCTTGTAAACCAATAAAGCGGCATTGGCATGACCATGAATTTGTGTACCTTCTTGGATAACAAGAGTTTTTCCAGAGTCTAAATTTGGATACCCTACAGCTGCAATACCATATATTACATGTGGTTTGTCATTAAGCCATTGTCCTTCAACCAATTCATTAACATGGAAATAAGCATCCTGCCCCCAAGCATTTAAGATCACTTGATATTCATTACCATTGGTATTGAATAGGATTCTATCCTCCACAATTAGAGGTAAATTTTGTTCATTGGGGTCAATGGTTACTTCCACAAATATGTATGCGCTGTCTCCAGGAAGTAATTCAATATTTTCAAAATGGACTCCTGAAACTCCATCCACATTTATTCTAAAGGGAGAATTGGTTTCCTGTTCTAAATGAATGGATGAAATAGTAAGTATACCATTGTAGTTATTATAACATTTAAATTGTTTTGTGGTGGAACCAATGGTGGTGAAAATGGTATCAAATAGAATAGTGTCTGAAGAAGTTTCAATTTGATACTGTGAGCCTGTTAAATGTTGGTTTTTACGACATTGTTGAAGGGTGAAAATAACAGTAAGTGCTAAAAAGTATATGTAAAGTTTGGTTCTCAATATTTCCGCAATATATATAACTGAAAAAACATAAAATTATTTTAGCCAATATAATTTTTGATAATTTAATTTAAACATTAAATTTGCACGCTCAATTAGGAAAAATGAAAAAAGGAATACACCCAGAAGATTATAGATTAGTAGTTTTTAAAGACATGTCTAATGATTATTCATTTCTTAGCAGATCTTGCGCACCCTCCAAGGATAAGGTAAAGTGGGAAGACGGTAATGAATATCCACTAATCAAATTAGAAATTTCACATAAATCTCATCCATTTTTCACTGGGAAAATGCAGTTTGTTGATACTGCAGGTAGAGTTGATAAATTTAGAAACAGATACGCTAAACAAAAAAAGTAAGTCTTTTTTATACAGAATTATTAAATTAACCTCCTCATTGGAGGTTTTTTTTTGTCCAAATTTTTAAAATATGAAATATACGCTATTTGATGGTCAATTTCACCAAAAGCTTAAGCCGCTAACATTTACAAAGCCAGTTTCTTCATTGAGAGTTGGGTTTTACACTATAAAAGAAAAATGGGAATCATTCTTAAATGAAGAAGTTGGTATTAGAACCAAGGATTATTTAGGCTTGAAATTTAATTCCATAACATTGGAAACTCCCTGCGGTATTTGTGCAGCATTACTGCCAAACGAAGAGATAGTGGAGGCCATTTTAGATTTGGATGATAAAACAATCATGGTACATGATGATAAAGTCCTTGCTATTAAACCGCTTCCAGATGAAAGCAACAATTTGGAAAAGTCATTAAATGACTACAATAAAGTAACCTATCTTGGAGAGTATGACTTATTGGATAGACCAATGGATATTTTCTCTCTAAATGATAAAGAAATAAATAATGACCTGAAAAGATTAGCTAATAACGATTTAAAGAGAACAACCTTTAGTTTACATAATACTATAATTGGAGATCAAGTGTATATTGAAGATGGAGCCAAGGTTCAGGGGTCCTTTTTAAATAGCGAAGACGGTCCTATTTACATAGCAAATGGAGCTGAAATTATGGAGGGTTCTATGGTTAGGGGACCTTTTGTGATGCACGAAGGTTCAGTGTTAAAACTTGGTACAAAAGTATATGGAGCCACTACATTAGGGCCTTATTGTAAAGTAGGTGGTGAAGTGAATAATGTAGTTTTTCAAGGATATGCGAATAAAGCTCATGATGGATTTTTGGGTAATAGCGTAATTGGTGAGTGGTGCAATCTTGGAGCTGATACTAATTCATCCAATTTGAAAAATAATTATGCATTAGTTAAATCCTGGGATTATTTTTCTAACAGTTATAAATCTACTGGTACTCAATACTGTGGCTTAATAATGGGCGATCATTCTAAATCCGGAATAAATACTATGTTTAATACAGGTTCTGTAGTGGGAGTTTTTGCTAATATTTATGATGCAGGTTTTCCTCCTAAATTTATACCTTCTTTCTCATGGGGTGGTAAGTCAGGATTTGTGAAAAATGAATTCAAAAAAGCCATAGAAGTAGCTAAAACGGTCATGGGCAGAAGAAATGTGGTGTTAGATAAGAAAACAATTGAAATATATAAGAAAATCCACGACATAATAGGTACCTGATCAGTTTGGCATATCAATTGATTTAATATTTATTAATTGCAATATTGGACCAGTTTACAAGGGAATCAAAATTTAAGTTTTTCTTTCATGAGTATTGGTTTAGGACATATTGTCATCAAATTACATAAAAACTAAATATGAGTGACTTTTTTGCAGAACGTGATTGGATGGGATTAACTGATGTGATAGAAACAGATACTGAATTTATTCCTCTGATATCACCTGAGGATGAAGATAGGATGAATCTTGAAGAAGTTCCTGACAAGTTGCCTATTTTACCTTTAAGAAATAACGTATTATTCCCTGGAGTGGTTATCCCTATTACACTAGGTAGAGACAAAAGTATTAAGCTCATTCAGGACGCTTACAAAGGGAATAAAATTATAGGTGTAGTTTCACAAATTGATTCTAACGTTGAAGAACCACAATATGCGGATCTATTTAAAATCGGTACAGTTGCTCAAATCATCAGGATGCTTAAAATGCCTGATGGTAGCAGTACCATAATTATACAAGGAAAGAAAAGGCTTAAATTAATAGAAGAACTATCCGCTGACCCATATTTAGTAGCTAAAATCGAAGAGTTTGAAGAAAAGCGCCTTAAAAAAATGTCAAAAGAATCTTTGGCATTATTTGATAGCTTAAAAGATTTGGCTTTAAACATTATAAAAAATTCTCCTAATATTCCATCTGAGGCAGCTTTTGCCATTAAAAATATTGAAAGTCCTAATTTCTTAGTGAATTTCATTAGTTCACACATGAATGCTGAAGTTGATCAGAAACAAACAATGTTGGAAGAACCAGATATTCACAAGCGTGCTCAGTTACTTATGAAGCATCTAAATAAAGAACTTCAAATGCTTGAGCTTAAAAACGATATTCAAACACGTGTTAAATCTGATTTAGACCAGCAACAGAAAGAGTTTTTCCTTCACCAGCAAATGAAAGAAATTCAAAATCAGTTAGGTGAAAATCCTGTACAACAAGAAATAAACGAATTGAGAGAAAAGTCAAAGTCAAAAAAGTGGTCTAAAGAAGTCGAAAAAGTATTTTCTAAGGAATTAGATAAACTAGAAAGGATGAATCCCTCAGGAGCTGAATATGGTGTGCAAATAAATTATTGTCAGTTACTCATTGACCTACCATGGGGTGAGTATACAAGTGATCAATTTAATTTAAATAAGGTTCAAAAAGTATTAGACCGAGATCATTTTGGTTTAGACAAGGTCAAAGAGCGTATAGTAGAGTACTTATCGGTATTAAAGTTAAAAGGGGATATGAAATCACCTATTCTTTGTCTTTATGGTCCTCCAGGAGTTGGGAAAACATCTCTGGGAAAATCAATCGCAGAAGCTATCGGTAGAAAGTATGTAAGGATGTCACTTGGAGGATTGCATGATGAAGCTGAAATAAGAGGGCACAGAAAGACCTACATTGGGGCAATGCCAGGAAAATTAATTAATAATTTAAAAAAGGCAGGAACATCAAATCCTGTATTTGTGTTAGATGAAATAGATAAGATAGGTAAGTCTGGTCATGGAGATCCTTCATCTGCATTGCTTGAAGTATTGGACCCAGAACAAAATGACACCTTTCAAGACAACTTTGTGGAAATTGAATATGACTTGTCAAAAGTGTTATTTATTGCTACTGCGAATGATTTATCCACTATTCAGCCAGCGTTGAGAGATCGAATGGAGATTATTCCCATTAATGGATATACGATTGAAGAGAAGGTGCAAATTGCAAAAAAGCATTTGATACCCAAGTTAGTTAAGGACCACGGAATTAAGGCTTCTGATATAAAAATCAATCAAAAGTTACTAGAAAAAGTAATCATGTCATATACGAACGAAAGTGGAGTAAGAGGACTTGAAAAAAAGATTGCAAAATTGGTAAGGATAAGAGCTAAAGAAATCGCTTTTGAAGAATCTTTTTCTATTTCTATTGATAATGAATTCTTGGTGAAGTCTTTGGGCCCTGGAATGGATCCTAGCAAATATTCACAGCATTTGATGCCTGGTGTAGTAACTGGCCTTGCCTGGACTAGAACTGGTGGAGATATATTATTTATAGAAACCTCAAAAACGAAGGGAAAAGGTAAATTAACCCTCACAGGAAATCTAGGTGATGTAATGAAAGAATCTGCTGTAATTGCACTTGAATACCTTAAAGCGAATGCCTCAAAATTTGGTTTCACCCAGTTAGATATTGATGAAAGTAACTTTCACATTCATGTCCCTGAAGGTGCTACTCCAAAGGATGGTCCTTCAGCTGGTGTAACTATGATCACCGCTTTATCTTCAGCCATTTTAAATAAAAAGGTGAAGAAATTTCTGGCCATGACGGGAGAAGTTACTTTAAGAGGAGATGTTTTAGCTGTTGGAGGTATAAAAGAAAAAATACTAGCAGCTAAGAGAGCAGGTATAAAACACATACTTTTACCAGAAGCTAATAAAAAAGATGTGGATGATATCAAAATAGGCTACTTAAAAGGGCTAGACTTTAAGTATGTGAAGAAGATGGAGGATGTGATCCACTTTTCTCTTAACTAATAGGAGATTCCACACCTGTAACATAAAATTCAAAGACAAGTGTTAATAAGTTACTCTGTCCATATGGAGTAATTTCTTCATAAATGCTAAATTTAGCGTGGTATAGTTCTTATTATGGCTAACAACGAAGTTAAATACACCGAAGACAATATAAGATCCCTAGATTGGAAAGAGCACATAAGAGTGCGCCCAGGCATGTATATTGGTAAGCTTGGTGATGGCTCATCTGCAGATGATGGAATCTATGTACTTGTCAAGGAAGTAATGGATAATTCTATTGACGAGTTTGTGATGGGGAATGGAAAAAAAATTGATATTAGTATCAATAATGACCTAGTTGAAATTAGAGACTACGGAAGAGGTATTCCACTTGGGAAAGTAAAAGATGTAGTTTCTAAAATGAATACAGGGGGTAAATACGATTCTAGAGCCTTCAAAAAATCTGTTGGTTTAAATGGTGTTGGAACCAAAGCTGTAAATGCACTTTCAGTTGATTTTTCTGTTGAATCTATTAGAGAAGGGGAGCTTAAAAAAGTATCATTTACAAGGGGAGAAGTAGTAAATGATTTTCCTTTAGAAAAAACACCACAGAAAAATGGAACAAAGGTGTTGTTTTCCCCCGATAAAGACATTTTTAAAAAATACAAGTTCAGAGACACCTATTTAGAAAAAATGTTTTGGAATTATTGTTATCTAAATAGAGGTCTAACAATAAATTATAATGGAAATAAATTCGTTTCAAATAATGGTCTAAAGGATTTGCTTGAAGCAAATATGGATGGTTCTCCTTTGTATCCAATTGTACATCTTGAAGGAAGCGATATTGAAGTGGCTTTTACACACTCAAGAGGCTATGGTGAAGATTATTCTTCGTTTGTAAATGGCCAGCATACAACCCAAGGAGGAACACATCAAAGCGCTTTTAGGGAAGCTGTAGCCAAGGTTATTAAAGATTTTTTCAATAAATACGAACCTGTAGATATCAGACAAGGGATTGTAGCAGCTGTAAGTGTAAAAGTAATTGAACCTGTATTTGAGTCTCAAACTAAAACTAAACTTGGTTCTACTGAGATCGAACCAGATGGTCAATCCGTAAGAGGGTTTGTTATGGACTTTTTAAAAGAGAAATTAGATAACTTTCTTCATAAGAATCCCAATGTGGTACAACACATGGAGAATAAAATAAAACAATCTGAAAAAGAAAGAAAAGAATTATCTGGTATACGAAAGTTAGCGAGAGAACGTGCTAAAAAAGTGAGTCTTCACAATAAGAAGCTGAGAGATTGTAAGATTCATTTTAATGATTTTAAAAGCGACAGGAGAGATGATACGTCCATATTTATTACAGAGGGTGATTCAGCAAGTGGTTCTATAACCAAATGTAGAGATGTTAAGACACAGGCTGTTTTTAGCCTTAGAGGAAAACCACTAAACTCCTTTGGATTAACTAAAAAAGTAGTGTACGAAAATGAGGAGTTTAACCTAATTCAAGCGGCCTTGAATATCGAAGAGGACATGGATAACCTTAGATATAATAAAATCATTATTGCTACAGATGCGGATGTAGATGGAATGCATATTAGGTTATTACTGCTCACTTTTTTCTTGAGATTTTTCCCAGATTTAGTAAAAAAGAATCATGTTTTTATTCTTCAAACACCTCTTTTCAGAGTTCGTAACAAAAAGGAAACCCGATATTGTTATTCCGATGAGGAAAAAGATCGTGCTCTAAATGATTTAGGTAAAAATCCTGAGATAACAAGATTCAAGGGCCTTGGGGAAATTTCTCCAGATGAGTTTAAGCATTTCATTGGCGATGATATCAGACTTGAACCTGTAATTCTGACTAAAGACAAGTCAATTGAAGAAATTTTAGAATTCTACATGGGAAAAAACACGCCAGATAGACAAGGGTTTATTATAGAAAATTTAAAGGTAGAAGAAGATTATTTTGAAGAAGAAAAAGAGTTGACATGAGTGAATTGGAGGAGAATATTAATGAGAATTTAGATTTAGGGGAGGACCACATCATATCTCTTTCGGGTATGTACAAAGAATGGTTTCTTGATTATGCCTCCTATGTCATATTGGAAAGAGCAGTGCCAGCCATCGAAGATGGTTTCAAACCCGTCCAAAGAAGAATTCTTCATTCTATGAAAGAATTAGATGATGGTCGATACAATAAGGTGGCTAATATTATTGGTAATACCATGAAGTATCATCCTCACGGAGACGCATCAATCGGAGATGCCATAGTTCAAATTGGACAAAAGAATTTATTAATTGATTGCCAAGGAAATTGGGGTAATTTACTAACTGGTGATGGAGCTGCTGCACCTAGATATATAGAAGCTAGAACTACTAAGTTTGCTAATCATATTTTATATAATGCAAAAACCACAAACTGGCTTAGTTCTTATGATGGTAGAAATAAAGAACCGCAATATTTACCTGTAAAATTTCCCGTATTATTAAATCACGGTGCTGAGGGAATTGCAGTAGGTCTTGCTTGTAAAATTTTACCACACAATTTCATAGAACTTATAGAGGCAAGTATAAATTCACTTAAAGGTAAAAAAGTGGAAATCTTTCCTGATTTCCCCAATGGAGGCCTAGCCGATTTCACCCAATATAATGATGGATTAAGAGGAGGGAAGGTTCGAGTTCGTGCAGGAATTGAAAAACTAAATAATAAAACATTAATCATCAATCAAGTTCCATATGGCACCACAACTGATTCTTTGATTGAATCCATTGTTCGAGCTACTGAAAAGAACAAAATAAAAGTCAAGAAAATTGAAGATAATACAGCTGCAGAAGCAGAAATACTAATCCATTTACCAGCAGGTGTATCACCGGATAAAATGATAGATGCGTTGTATGCTTTTACCAATTGTGAGATGTCAATTTCACCAAATGCTTGCGTAATTGAAAAAAATAAACCTGTTTTTATTGGAGTTTCTGAAATTTTAAAGCGTTCAACACAAAGAACCGTTGATTTGCTAAAGTTGGAGCTTGAAATCAAATTAAATGAATTAGAAAATCAATGGCACTGGCTTTCATTAGAAAGGATATTTATAGAAAATCGAATCTATCGAGATATTGAAGAAGAAGAAACCTGGGAAGGGGTACTTAACGCCATTAAAAAAGGATTAAAACCCCACGTAAAATCCCTTAAAAAAGAAATATCTGACGATGATATAATAAAGCTTACAGAAATTAAAATTAAGCGTATATCCAAGTTTGACAGTGATAAGGCTGAAGATAATCTTTTAAAAATTGAAGAGAGTATAAGTCAAGTTAAACACCATTTGGCTCATTTAATTGATTATGCAGTTGATTATTACAAGGACTTAAAAGCTAAATATGCTGAAGGAAAAGAGAGAAAAACAGAAATAAGAGTTTTTGATAATATTGCTGCGCGAAAGGTGGTGGTCTCAAACAAAAAGCTTTACGTAAATAAAGAGGAAGGTTTTATTGGATGGACATTAAGACGAGATGAATTCGTAGAAGATTGTTCTGATTTAGATGATATTATCATATTCTTCGATAATGGTAAAATGATAGTCACTAAAATTGCAGATAAAAAATTCGTTGGAAAAGGAATCATTCATACTGCTGTCTGGAAAAAGGGTGACGAAAGAACGATATACCATTTAATTTACCAAGCGGGTAAAATGGCCCCTTCATACATGAAAAGATTCTCCGTTAACTCGATCACAAGAGACAGAGAATATGATCTAGTAGGTAACGCAAAAAATCCAAAAGTTCATTATTTCTCAGTGAATCCTAACGGAAGAAGAGAATCTGTGACCATAAAACTTAGACCGAGACCCAAATTGAAAAAGCTCAGAATAGAAGTCGATTTTGCTGAACTAATGATAAAAGGCAGAGCGGCTAAGGGTAATTTGGTAACCAAATACTTTATTTCCAAAGTAGAACAAAAAGATGTAGGTGGCTCAACCCTTTCTGCACGAAAGATATGGTGGGATGAAGTCGTTTCAAGATTAAATAATGAAGGCAGAGGAAAGTTATTGGGTAGTTTTAAAGGAGATGATAAAATTCTAACGGTTTATTCTTCAGGTCATTATTTACTTTCTAACTTCGAGTTGTCAAACAAGTTTAGTGATGATCTGATTCATATTGAAAAATGGCATCCTGAACGCCCTGTAGCTTGTGTGTATTGGAATGCAGCAAGAGAATTGTTTTTTGTCAAGCGATTTAAAGTAGAAACCTTAACTAAAAAATATCAATTTATAGGAGAAAATGATGAGTTAACGGTAGTTTCAACTCACTTTAAACCAAAAGTTAATATTTCATTTAATAAGCGCTTAAAAGAAACAAAAGATCTTAAAGACAAAATGGTAGAATTAAATGATATAATTGAAATAAAGGGCGAAAAAGCTCAAGGAAATCAGCTCACTCGACTGAAGGTAAAAGATATCAATTTGTTGGATATTGTTGATGGAGAAGATTGGCCGATAGAAGCCGAGCAAGAAGCTCAAGTTATAGAAATAAATGAAAAAAAGGATGAGAATCCCTTAGCAAACAATACATCTGATAAAAAAGAAGGTAAAAAAGCTGTAAAAATTCCAAAGGCTCAAGTTGATGATACAAAATCAAAAATTAATCCTACAAATGAAAAACCAATAGAAGTAGAGTGGGATATTGATGATGATCAGCAAGACTTAGACGATAACGGACAGATTAAAATCTTTTAAAGCATGAGAATTTTAACTCTTTTAATGGCATCTTTTTTCTTGACTAGTTTTGCTCAAGACCCACTTTCAGATACCATTAAAAAATTAGATTCTTTATCAACTATTAAAAAAGAACAAAATCCTAATTACTTTGGTTTCAACATTACTTCTCTAATGTCTGGAATCATAACTACAACTAATGATTACAATGTAAAAGTTGGTGCAGTATATAAACATAATTTTGGATATAAAAATATCAGATTTGGAATGAATTACTTAACTGAGGGAAGTAACTCTTTTTATGATTATTATATACCTTTAAATACATCTGATACTTCTATTCTATATCGTTATTTTGAGTCAAATTATCATCACTATGATTTTAGAATTGGATTTGAAGAATTGCGTGGATATTCCAATACACGCGTTCATGTAGGAGCTGATTTGATAATTGGGACAGGAAGGCAAGACTCCAGATATTTTCATAGACTTTTTGTGCTGGATTCTACTAACAAATACGCTTTAACCTCTTCTTCAAATGATCAAACTACAAGCCAATTTTTACGTTCAGAAGGTAATAGGAGTTCTTCTTATCTGATTACTGGCATAGATGTATCTTTTGGCTTTGACTGGGTGCTGAATGAAGACTTTTTACTCACCTTTCAAATTACTCCTCAATTCAACTATTACATCTTCAGGTCCGAAAATCTTTTTGATCCATACCAAGAATACATCCAATTTGGTGATTATGCCGATTTTAAGCTTGGATATATGGACTTAAACTTAATCTACAAGTTTTAATCTACAAGTGCTTTTGATTTTGGTGCAGAGTCTAGTATAGTTTGATTAGCCTTATCTTCAAACTTTTTAAAATTCTTGTTGAATTCATCCGCTAGATCGTAAGCCTTTACTTCATAGGAAGTTTTATCATCCCAAGTGTTAACTGGGTTTAGTACGTCATGCGGTACATTAGGGCAACTAACAGGCATTTTTAGACCAAAAACGGGGTGTGTTTGATAATTGACCTTGTTTAGGTCTCCATTTAATGCAGCTGTAATCATGGCTCTTGTGTAAGCTAACTTCATTCTATTACCAATACCATATGGGCCGCCTGTCCATCCTGTATTAATTAACCATACATTGACATTAGTTGAATCCATTTTTTCTCCAAGCATTTCAGCATATTTGGTAGGGTGTAATGGTAAAAAAGGTGCACCAAAACACGCTGAAAAAGCAGTTACAGGCTCTGTAATTCCTTCTTCAGTACCAGCTACTTTTGCTGTATATCCTGATATGAAATGAAACATCGCTTGACCTTTGGTTAGTTTAGAAATAGGAGGTAAAACACCAAAAGCATCAGCTGTTAAAAAGAAAATATTTTTTGGGTTCATCCCTTTAGAACCATCTGCTATATTTTTAATAAAGTCAATAGGATAACTCACTCTTGTGTTTTCTGTGATATCGCCTTTTGAAAAGTCAACAGTGTCCGAATTAGTTTCAAATATGACATTTTCAAGTATAGCTCCTGGTTTAATAGCATTCCATATGTCTGGCTCCTTTTCCTCGCTTAAATCAATACATTTTGCATAGCAACCACCTTCAAAATTAAATACGGTATCAATTGACCATCCGTGTTCATCATCTCCAATCAACATTCGATTTGGATCTGCGGATAAGGTGGTTTTACCTGTTCCAGATAAACCGAAGAATATAGCAGTATCCCCATCTTTTCCAAGATTTGCAGAGCAATGCATAGAAAGTGTGTTTTTTTGATGTGGTAAAACAAAATTTAGTACCGAAAAAATCCCTTTTTTGATTTCTCCAGTGTAACCTGTACCACCAATCAGTATCATTTTTTTAGTAAAGTTGATGATGGCAAAATTCTCTTGTCTTGTTCCATCTTCGACTGGGTTGGCCTTGAATCCGGGTGCATTAATGATATGCCATTCTGGTGAAAAGTGGGTAAGATCTTCTGACTTTGGATCAATAAACATGTTGCTTGCAAATTGATTTGACCAAGGAAATTCATTAATTACTCTTAAATTAAGTTGGTATTCAGGGAGTGAGCAGGCAAAAGCATCCCTTACATAAATTTCTTTTCCTTTAAAGTAAGACATCATTTTATTATAGATTCCATCGAAATTTCTTTCTTCAAAAGGAATATTGATATCACCCCACCATACAGCATCTTGAGTGATTTGATCTTTTACAATGAATCTATCTTTAGGAGATCTTCCTGTAAATTTACCAGTATTAATAGCTAATGCACCTGAGCTTGCGATACGACCCATTCCTTTTTGAACGGTGATTTCTGTAAGATCAGATGGAGAATGATTCCAATATACTTTTGAGATTTCTTTAAATCCTAGCTTTGAAAGATTATCTGTGCTAGGAGGTGTTCCGAAAATATCCATAAAAGAGTTTTAAAAAACTTAGACAAATTTAAACAATGGCTGATGGAATAGTCGGTTTTATAATTTTAAATATCCACAAAATTTCAAGATTTAAACAAATTTCGTTTCATTTATGTCAATTATACTAAAATGATATTTTAAACAATAGTAGAAATGAATAATTTCAGAACAGAAGTATCTATTCAAAAATCTAGCTTAGAGTTAAACCACAATAGACCTATTTTGTCATATGGTTCCTGCTTTGCATTCGAAATATTTAAAAAACTGAGAAACTATGGTTTCCATATCCAACATCCTGGAGGAGTAATTTATAATCCCATATCCATTTTAGACATTATACTTAGAGGACTAAATAATATTTCTTATGTAAGTAAAGATTTGGTCAGAAATAGGAATACCCATTTTAGCTGGTTTCACAATGGAAAAGATTATCATGATGTCTCTTCTGAAAAACTCATCCATCAACTAAATGATGAAAATACAATAGTCAAAGAACTATTTAAAAATAAACCATTAATATTGATCACATTTGGAACAGCTATTGTCCATGAGCTTCAGTCAACTAGTCAAATTGTGGCCAATTGCCACAAACAAAATTCGACTCTTTTTCGTAAAAGAAAACTGACAGTTGAAGAAATAACATCCCCTTGGAAAAATTTGATTCAACAAGTTGATGCTGAATTTATTTTCACGGTAAGTCCTGTAAGACATCTTAAAGATGGGCTAGTTGAAAATAATCTAAGTAAATCTGCTTTGTTACTTGCTGTTGAAGAGATTATTTCTGCTTTTCCTAATAAATCAACTTACTTTCCAAGTTATGAAATACTATTAGATGAACTTAGAGATTATCGTTTCTATGATTCTGATTGGATACACCCAAGTCAAGAAGCTGTCGATTATATCTGGGAAAAATTTTCTAGGTCTTTTATTGCTGATTATAATCAAAAATTAATACTTGAAATTGAAAAAATCAGAAAAGATCTAAATCATAAAATCCTATTTGAAATTGATAAGGAGTTCTATAAAAAACTACTTAAAAAAATACAATTAATAAAACCAAAAACTCCTCATTATTCCTGGGATCACGAAATTGCATTTGTACAAAAGTATTTAGCTGACTAGATTCAAATCAAAGTCATTTAATGTACTTAATACACAATATGCTTGATCATGCCACTTTTCAATTGGTGATAATCTATCGGGAACTAGAATCACTTTCATGCCAGCAGCAATTCCAGCTTCCATACCCGCTTTAGAGTCCTCTAATACCATACATGATGAGGGATTTAATCCTAATTTTTTAGCCGTAGTAAGAAAAACTTGAGGATCAGGCTTGCCATTTATTTCAAATTCCGCGGAATGAATGACTTCAAAGTAGGATTGAATTTTTAATTTACTAAGAACGGTCTGAATTAGTTCCATAGATGAAGAGGAGGCAAGAGCCATTGAAATTTTCCGATCAGAAAGATTTCTGATGGTTTTCATAACTCCAGGCAATGGAGCCCCATAAGAACGAATTAGTTTAATCATCCTTTCTGTAATGTCATTTATTAGATCGGGTATGGTTGGGGAACTCCATTTAAATTGGGAATGCCAATGTTGAACCACTTCATCAATTCGCATCCCTTTAGTAGATTCACACATCTCGTATGTGAAATCATACCCAATACTACTAAAGGCATTAATTTCAGCTCTTTTCCATAGCGGTTCAGAGTCGATAATTAAACCATCCATATCAAATATAACGGCTTTTATCTTTTTACACATTTTATCCTAAAAAAGGATATCTGTAGTCAGTAACAGGGACAAGCGCCTCTTTAATTGTTCTTGGAGAGACCCATCTTAACAGATTTAGATACGATCCTGCTTTATCATTAGTACCTGATCCTCTTGCTCCGCCAAAAGGCTGTTGACCAACTACAGCTCCAGTTGGTTTGTCATTGATGTAAAAATTCCCAGCGGAGTTTTCTAGTTTTTTCATCGCATGTTGAAGTGCATATCTATCTTGACTGTAAACAGCACCGGTTAATGCATATTCTGATGTGTTGTCAACTACATCTAATATCTGATCAAAGTCTTCATCATTGAAGGTGTAAACAGTTACAACTGGACCAAATATTTCTTCACACATGGTTTTAAATTTAGGGTCGGTCGTGCTAACCACTGTGGGTTCAATAAAATAACCTTTGCTTTTATCGTAATTTCCACCCACTAAAATTTCAGCATCATTAGCATCTTTTATGTGATCGATATATCCTGCAATGCGATCAAATGCTTGTTCGGAAATAACGGCATTAACAAAGTTTGAAGGGTCAGCCGTACTCCCCATTTTAAAAGATTTTACGTCTTCAATTACTTTTTTAAGTATCTGTTCAGAAATAGATTTTGGTAAATAAACTCTTGATGCTGCTGAGCATTTTTGCCCTTGGAATTCAAAAGCTCCTCTGGAAATCCCAGCCGCAACAGCCATTGGATCAGCTGATGGGTGAGCTACAATAAAGTCCTTTCCTCCTGTTTCACCTACTATTCTAGGATATGATCTGTAATTATCGATGTTATTTCCTATTATTTTCCATAGGTTTTTAAATACAGCTGTAGAACCTGTGAAATGAAGACCAGCAAATTCTGGATGATTAAATACAACTTCACCAGCCTCTGGACCATTAGCTACTACCATATTGATTACACCATCTGGGAGACCGGCTTCCTTAAACAGTTTCATAATTACATGTGCTGAATACATTTGTGTTTCTGCAGGCTTCCAAACAATCACATTTCCCATCATAGCTGGTGCAGCACATAAATTTGCTGCAATAGCAGTGAAATTAAATGGAGTAATTGCAAAAATAAACCCTTCTAATGGTCTATATTCCAGTCTATTAATGATTCCATCTGCTGATTCAGGTTGTTCGGCATAGATTTGTTGCATGTAGGCCACATTAAATCTTAAAAAATCAATTAATTCACATGCTGCGTCAATTTCTGCTTGAAAAACATTTTTTGATTGTCCCAACATAGTTGCTGCATTCATTTCATCACGGTATGGACCTGCTAATAAATCAGCCGCTTTTAAAAAAATAGTAGCTCTGTTTTCCCATGCCATAGATGACCATTCTTTTCTTGCAGCTAATGCTGCAGAAATCGCATCTTGCACATGTCTTTTGCTCCCCATACTAAAATGACCCAGTACATGTTGGTGATCATGAGGAGGATTCATTGGAAGTTTATCTTCTGTACTTACCTCCTTGTCACCAATATACAATGGAACATGGATAGGGTCTTGGGTGTACATATGATTGTACTTTTCTAAAAGCGATTCACGTTGAGGCGACCCTTTTACATAACTGTTAACAGGCTCGTTTTCTGGAAATGGCATTTGGTATATTCCTTTAGGCATGGGTATTTTTTTTATTTTGGATGCAAATTTAAAATTTATCTCTTTACAAGTAAATTGATATTTTTAAAATGATCTAAATTTATTTTATGTATACACCATTTCTTGCTAATACTACAAATCAACCTTTTGGAATTGAGGTAGTTAGCGCTGAAGGTATATATCTAGTAGATCGATCAGGAAAAAAATATATTGATTTAATTTCAGGTATTGCTGTTTCTAACTTGGGTCATCAAAATCAGCATATTAAAAGTGCACTGTTAGATCAATTAAATAAGCATTTACATGTAATGGTTTTTGGAGAGTTCAGTCAGGAGATTCAAAATAAATTAGCCCAAAAATTAGCTACTTTTTTACCTGAGAGTTTGAATTGTTTGTATGTGGTGAATTCAGGGACAGAAGCTAACGAAGCTGCACTCAAATTAGCTAAACGAGCAACCGGAAAGACAAGGTTAGTTTCTTTTAGAGGCGCTTATCATGGATCTACTCATGGTTCATTAAGTGTTTCTGGAAATGAACAAAAGAAATACGCTTTTAGACCTCTTTTGCCAGACGTGTTACTGTTGCCTTTTAATGATTGTGATGCTCTCGAGAGTATTGATCATCAAGTAGCTGGAGTTATCATAGAACCTATTCAGGGAGACGCTGGAGTGAGAATTCCTTCAAAAGAGTTTATGGCAAAACTAAGGAGAATATGTGATGAACATTGTATACTATTAATTGCTGACGAAATTCAAACAGGCTTTGGTAGAACAGGTAAGTTATTTGCGTATGAACATTTTGATATTGTGCCTGATATTGTGACAATTGGTAAAGCATTTGGTGGGGGTATGCCTATAGGAGGTTTAGTTACCAGTCAAAATATCATGTCGCTGTTTACATCAAATCCTCCATTGGGGCACATTACCACTTTTGGGGGCCATCCCATGTGTTGTGCAGGTGCCTTAGCAGGATTAGAAGTCTTAGAAAATGAAAATATAGTTTCTAAGGTGGAACAAAAGGGTGTTTTTTTTGAATCTCTGTTAAAACACAAGATGATAATGGAAATAAGGAGGAAGGGATTGTTTTTTGCTATAGAACTTGAAAATCCAGATATTGTTCAAAAGGTGGTGGAAGGATGTAAAGATAAGGGACTACTAAGTTTTTGGTTTTTATCTTGTCCTGAAAGCTTTAGAATTGCACCCCCTTTAGTTATTTCAATGGAAGAAATAAAGACTTCCTGTGGTATTATTAAAGATGTAATGGACCAGCTATCCTAATTTTTTTTGAATACAGTTTATCAGGGCATCTATGTCATTTTTGTTGTTAAACACATTTAAAGAAACTCTTATGTAGGAACCTCTTAGAGATACATATATTTTGTTTTTTTCTAATGTGGTTTTAAGGGCTTCAGAACTTATCCCATCAGGAAGTTTTAAGGAAAATAGGTGAGGGTAGACGTAGTTATTTTCTTCAAACCTTACTCCAATGGGCGATAACCCATTTTTGATTACAGAAAAAAGGGTAAAACAATAATTATGAATTTGTTGCACACCCCATTTTTGGATTTGTTTTAATCCTTCAATTAAAATCGGGGTAAGAAGGAAATTGCTGGTTTGTCCTACGTTATACCTAGAAGAGTCCGGTTTGTATGTGGAGTCGTACTCCGTGATTTTACTAAATTCTATGGCGTTAGTTCGGTTCATCCATGATTCTTCAATAGGAATACCATCGGAAAATTTAGGTGAAAAATATCCTATTGCCATAGAGTAAGGCCCAAATAACCATTTGTAACCTGCGCAAATCAAAACGTCAACTTTTAGATCAACTACATTAACAGGAAATGCACCAGCTAATTGTGTTGCATCAACAATAAATGTGACTCCTAATTGATGACACTTATCGCCAATGGATTTAATATCTATTTTTGTGCCATCCATCCAGTGATTCATGGACATAAGCACTACATCTGTCTTTTTATCAATAGAATTTAATATAGCTTCGTTCCATAATTTGGCTGTTCTAGCTTCCTTTTTCACAGTTATAAGACTAGCCTGGTGTTCTCTTGACCATTTATCTAAAGCAAAATAACCACTTGGAAATTCATTTTCTATGGTAACTGCTTTTTTATAACGAGCTTTTACATTGTTAAGAGCGGTAGCAAAGCCATAAGATGTGGAAGGAAACAAAGCAATTTGACTAGATTTAGCATTAATCATTTCTGCAAATAAAGCTCTAGCCATTTCAGAACTTTCAAAAAAATCTTTCGGTTTATACAAATAAGGATTTCGTTCTTTTAGAATAGCGTTTAATATGGCCTTTTCCCCTTTTTTAAGCAATGGAGCCTTATATGCACAATTTAAATAATGAATAGATTTATCTATTTGAAACTTATCTTTTTGACATTTCATTTTCACTAAGTCTTACAAAAATTTAAAATAAACTATTCAACAACAATATATGAATAAATTATATGCATTATTTTGAATTAATTTAAAAAAAACTTAATTTAGTGTACATTATACAATAACTATTAACTTAATTTTTAATCTTATGAAAAAAATTTACTTATCTGTTTTGTTAGCAATCCCTTTTCTTTTTAATGCTCAGTCTATTGAAGGTACTTGGAAATTAGCTCAACAAGCAGGAGCACTGGCTGTTGGCCCAAACCAAGGTGATGGAAGCTGGTGGTCCAATTCGGCAAATGATTTAACAGTTAGAGACTGTTTTTTTGATGATTCTATCACATTTGACGCTAATGGAAACATGATGCATTACATGGACGGCAGTACATGGGTAGAAGCATGGCAAGGAGTAGCTAATGAACAATGCGGTACTCCTGTAGCCCCACATGATGGTTCAGGAACTTATACGTATACTTTTGCAAATAATCAACTAACCGTAAACGGTTTAGGTGCTCATATTGGTTTACCAAAAGCAATTAACGGAGGTGAAATAAATGACCCTGCAAATGCTGTTACTTCGATTACTTACGAAATTTCTTTTGGTGCAAACGGTGAGCTGATTGCTGATATCCAGAGTGCTGGTGGTGGTACAGGTTGGTGGAGATTTATTTATACCCCAACGTCAGCTCCTCCTCCTCCTCCTCCTGCTACTTACGATGTTACCTTCGTAGTACACACAGATAACATTGCTGGTAATGTTTCTAGTGATGGCATTTATATTGGTGGTGGATTTGTTGGTGGAAACGATGCATTAGCTCTTTCTGACGCAGACGGTGATGGTGTATGGGAAGGTACAATGAACTTACCTGCTGCTGGTGGTCACTTTACTATCCTTAACGGAAATTGTTCTGACTGGTCTTGTAAAGAAGATATTTCTGGTTTACCGTGTGCTGACCCAGGAAACTATAACGATAGAAACAACTTACTAGGTGGATTTACACAAGACACTACATTAGTTCTTCAGTTCGGTGATTGTTCAACACCTAGTGGAAACACAGGAATTATTGATAATGCAAAAGATGTGATTTCAATTTATCCTAATCCTACTTCAGATGTGATCAATATTTCTAGTTCATCTACTATTACCGGTTACAATATTTATAATATGATTGGAAATAAAGTAATGTCAACTAACGTAAATGCATCTAATGCAGTTGTTGATATGTCCTCTTTGACAAAAGGTGTATATTTTGTAGAGGTTAACCAAAACAGTACGCTAACGAATAAAAGAATAATTAAGAAGTAATTTTTTATTATATTTAAGTAAATGAAAAAAGCTCACTTAGGTGGGCTTTTTTAGTTATTACGATTTTCAAAATTTTCCTCTTTCTTTTCCTTTATCCTATTAACTATTAAATAAATAATTATTGATGTTATTATAGCATATAGTAAAAGCATTATGGCTAATGTTTTAATTTAACTGCGGTTCCGTAAGCTAGTATTTCTGCAACTCCTTGCATAATCATAGAAGTAGTAAGTCTTACATTAACCACAGCATCTGCTCCTAAACTTTCAGCATCTTTAATCATACGCTGTAAAGCTTGTTCTCTAGAGTCAGCTTGCAGTTTGGTATATTCATTAATTTCACCTCCAATTAGGTTTTTAAGAGCGGCAAAAATATCTCTACCTACGTTTCTAGCCCTTACTGTGCTTCCCCTAGATAATCCAAGTATTTCAACAATTTCATTTCCTGGAATACTCTCTGTTGTAGTAACGATCATTTTATATTACTTCGTTTGCATCAAAATGAAATTCGCCCTCTATTTGAGCGTTTTCATCTGAATCTGACCCATGAACAGCATTTCTTCCTTTTGATTCAGCGTATTTTTTTCTTATTGTCCCTTCTGCAGCTTCAGCTGGATCAGTCGACCCAATTAAAGTTCTGAAATCTTCTACTGCATTGTCTTTCTCCAGAATGGCAGCTACAATAGGACCAGAAGACATGTAATCAACCAGTTCTCCATAAAATGGTCTTTCCGCATGAACGGCATAAAATGCTTTTGCTCTTTCTTCCGAAAGTTGAGTAAACTTCATAGCTTTAATAGAAAAGCCAGCGTTTGATATCATTTGTAAAATATTTCCAATATTTCCAGATTCAACAGCATCTGGTTTTATCATAGTAAATGTTCTTTTTCCTGACATTAGTATTTTTTAATGTATTAAAATCGCTGCAAATATAATTGTTTGTACATCAAATTCAATTAATGTATTTATCATTTGCATTTGCTCTAATGCTTGTAAAACTTTTTACCATCTAAAATCATAACCGTTATCCCATCATTATCTACATTTGGATCGGAATCTATATTGAACTTCTTGGAAAACCCTGGAGTTTTAAATTTGATTTTATTATCCTTTATGATAACCCTGGTTTCATTTTCGTATAATCTAGCTCGTTTAATTTTACCAAAACCATCTTTCCAAATTTCTATTGAGAATTTTTCGGATCCCCAACTTCCAAGAAATATATTATGTTCATCTATGATGGGCTTTGTACATGAGCTTAATAAAAAGATGCATGATAGAATGCTTAATGAGCTGTATATTTTTTTCTGGTTATTTTTCCCCTTATCTACCAAATAAGGTGCCAAACTTAATTCGTATGGTCATATACAATAACCCAACGATCATCCATTTTTTTCCATAACAAGCTGTAGAACCCCGTTAAATTCCCCAATGAGTCAGTTCTAATTAATTTCCAATTTCCGGTAATTTGGTAATATTGGTTACCTATAGCTATGCAATGAAGATTGGTGAAATTGAGTTCGCCCATTTCTTGCTTGTTAGGGTATCTTTTTTGGTAATTATCAAGGGTAGTTTGCCAACCATATTGAATGCCGTTTTTTCCAATAAACATCAATGAGTCATTATTCCAATAAAACGACATAAATTCTTCTATATTTCCATTATTCCATGAATGTTGTTGCTTCATCATGAGTTCATCTATTTGATGACAATCATTTGGTTGATCCTCGTTACAGGAATAGAGCAGTATATTGGAAGTAAAAAGAATTAAAACAAGCTTAAATTTCCAGATTTTCTTTATGTTGTTTTTTTTCATTGGTTCTAAATACGATGTTTTCATCAAATGAATCTATCAACACATTATCACCTTTTTGTATGGTTCCTTTGAGTAACTCTTTTGATAAGCCATTTAAAATTTCCTTTTGTACTAGGCGTTTTATAGGTCTTGCGCCATATTGTGGTTCAAAACCCTTTTGAGCAAGATATTCAATGGCGTAATCTGTAATATCTAATTTAATCCCCTTTTCATCAAGAAGTAGATTAAGTTGATCTAGTTGGATTTTAACGATTTGATGTATAGCTGATTTTTCGAGTGGATTAAAGACAATGGTCTCATCAATTCGATTTAAAAACTCTGGTCTAAAGTTATTTTTTAATTCATTCATCACTAGTTCCTTAATTTGTTGAGAACTCACTTCTTTTTCTTCATGATAATATAATTCATTTATGTGGTTTGCCCCAAGATTTGATGTCATAATGATAATCGTATTATTGAAATTTACAGTACGGCCCTTGTTGTCAGTTAATCGGCCATCATCTAACACTTGAAGTAAGATGTTAAACACATCTGGATGAGCTTTTTCTATTTCATCTAACAAAACCACTGAGTAGGGTCGTCTCCTTACAGCTTCAGTGAGTTGACCTCCTTCATCATATCCCACGTAGCCAGGAGGTGCTCCCAATAATCGCGATACAGCGTATTTTTCTTGAAATTCACTCATGTCGATTCTAGTAATGGCTTGTTCGTCATTAAATAAAAAAGCAGATAGGGCCTTTGCTAGTTCTGTTTTTCCAACCCCTGTGGATCCAAGAAAAATAAAACTGCCTATTGGTTTTTTTTCATCTTGAAGTCCCGAACGACTTCTTCTAACTGCATCAGCTATGGCTTCAATTGCTTCTTGTTGTCCAATCACTCTTTTCTGTAATTCTTCTTCTAAGCGTAGTAATTTCGTTTTTTCACCCTCAAGCATCTTGCTCACAGGAATACCTGTCCACTTAGACACCACATCGGCAATTTCTTCTGCGTCCACATCTTCTTTAATCATTTTGGATGTCTTTTGAAGTTCGATGAGCTGTTTCTTCTCTATTACGATCTTTCCCTCAATTTCCTTCAATTTCCCATACCTAATTTCGGCAACAGTTCCAAAATCTCCATTTCGTTCAGCTTGTTCAGCTTGAAGTTTGAGTTCCTCCATTTCTTGTTTGGCCTGTTGAATGGCATCAACGTGATTTTTTTCAGCTTCCCACTTCGCTAGTAGACTAGATTTATTTTCACTAAGATTAGCAATTTCTTTTTTTATCGCTTTTTCTTTCTGGTTATCATTTTCTCTCTTAATAGCTTCTCTTTCAATTTCTAATTGCATAATTTTTCGCTCTACCTCGTCTAATTCTTCGGGTTTGCTGTTGATTTCCATACGCAATTTGGAAGCTGCTTCATCCATTAAGTCAATAGCCTTATCTGGTAGGAAACGTTCTGTGATATATCTTTTTGATAGTTCAACCGATGCTATGATGGCTTCGTCTTTAATCTGTACTTTATGGTGGTTTTCGTATTTCTCTTTAATTCCTCTCAAAATACTGATAGCATCCTCATTATTAGGCTCGTCAATAGTAACCTTTTGAAATCTTCTTTCAAGGGCTTTGTCTTGTTCAAAATATTTTTGGTATTCATCTAATGTGGTTGCCCCAACTGCTCTTAATTCTCCTCTAGCTAAAGCGGGTTTTAAAATATTTGCTGCATCCATTGCTCCCTGACCACCTCCTGCACCAACCAAGGTGTGAATCTCATCAATAAACAAAATAATTCGTCCATCTTCATTTACCACTTCTTTAACCACTGCTTTTAGACGCTCTTCAAATTCTCCTTTATATTTTGCGCCTGCTATTAATGCTCCCATATCTAGGGAAAAGATGAGTTTGTCTTTTAAGTTTTCAGGAACATCTCCTCTTATTATTCGATGTGCGATCCCTTCGGCTATAGCTGTTTTACCTACTCCTGGTTCCCCAATGAGAATAGGATTATTTTTTGTTCTTCTGGTTAGAATTTGCAATACTCTTCTTATTTCATCATCTCTTCCAATTACAGGATCTAATTTTCCGGTCTCTGCTCTTTCGTTTAAATTGATGGCGTACTTGTTAAGAGCATTGTATGTTTCCTCTTGATTTGCAGAAGTAACATGTTGACCATTTCTAAGAGATTTTATTATAGCCATTACATCTTTAGTATTGAAACCATTATCTTTTAATAATTGGCTTGTATTATCTGAACCTTTGAGAATACCCAAGATTAAGTGTTCAATAGAAACAAAGTCATCTTTCATTTTTTTTGATATGCTAATTGACTCTGCTATAGACTTTTGAGTATTATTACTTAAATGAATATTGCCCCCACTAACCTTAGGTAATGATTGTAAAATACTATCATTTGCTTTAGTGATTATATTAGGATTAGCACCCAATTTTTTGGATACGTGAGGAAATACATTTTGATCCACCTCTATAATAGCGCTTAGAATATGTGTATTCTCAATGGCCTGATTTCCATTGTTGAGGGTTAGTTGTTGTGCATTAGAGATAACCTCTTGAGACTTGGTTGTAAATTGGTTTAAGTCCATCTTTAAATAATTTACGTATGTATATCAAATGCTAAGCCAACTCAAAATGAATGACAAATTTTCAGACACAAGCAACATAACATACTGAAAATCAGCATTTTTGACATTTATTCCGCAACTCTTTTTATAGAATAAAGTCGATGTGTCAGTTTGTTGGATGAGGAATGAATAATACCTTCACTGGTTAGGTTATCTATTCTTACCTGACCTGAAGCATGTATAATTTGGTTGTTTTCTAAGGCTATTCCAACATGGTGAACACGATTTTTATCATTGATAAAGAAAACCAAATCATAAGGTTTAATATGAGATAATTCCACAGTTTCTCCAATTTCTTCTTGTTGGTAAGCATCTCTTGGTATTTGAATCCCAGATAAACTGAAAACCAATTGAGTAAATCCACTGCAATCAATACCTAAAATACTTTTTCCGCCCCATAAATAAGGAGAGTTTAAAAAGTAATGTGCATATATTCCTAGATCTTTTATATTGT
The DNA here is from genome assembly GCA_902536695.1 of uncultured Bacteroidota bacterium. Lineage (GTDB taxonomy): Bacteria > Bacteroidota > Bacteroidia > Flavobacteriales_D > Parvicellaceae. The sequence continues at coordinate 37,385 of CACAYQ010000006.1, forward strand.
CACTGGCTAATACTCCCTTAAACTTGAACTTCTTTTGTCTAACCCTAACCGTGCCTTGATGATAATAGGGTAGTGTACTACCTGTTGGCATAGGTGTACTTTTCCCTGTATTTACATCTTCTAAGTAACCTAGTTTATCCCCAACTTTTGGAAAATCATTTAGATTTAAATTATCATAGTCCTCATAGGTGATTTCGTCATACTGCTTTGCACATATCCATCCTTCATAATCATCATCAGCTAATTGTATGCGAACCCAATTAGGTTTAATTTCTAAGATTTTAAAATGTTGTCCAAAAAGCACTTGAGATACCATTTCGCTCTGATCTTTGGGTTCTTTTCTCAACGGAATAATACCCATTATATTAATACCATACTCCATTACAAATGCTTCATTAAGTAGGTGTATAATTCAACCATAGCTTCTATATCCATCTTGTGTACTTTCTCATCTGGTGAATGCACATGATCTTCTGGTGCTCCAACGAAACACCAATCAAAGGGAAAAGACGATTTTTGCAATTGATTACCATCGCTACCACCTGCTGACTCTACTTCAATTTGGTGAGGAATACCACTTTCATCAGCAAGTTTTAAAATACGATCTACGTAACTTCTTCTTGGAAGGCCTGAATCTCTTCTAGAAATTACAACCCCCTTTCCGTGTTTTACTCCTTCAGTAACCCAAGTAATATCTGAAATTAGTGCTTGTCTCACACTCCACTTTTCATAGATGTATTTTCCTAGGTAACCCACACTTCCGCCACCAACCTCTTCCCAGCAAGAAAAACAAATCACCCCATTTTCAAGGGTTTTAGCAACTTCTAAGGCATTCCAGACACCTAGACGGTTGTCCATATAGCAACATTGGATAAAATCATCATCTTCCCGCCAATTAGGTTTAAAAGTAAGTTCTGTAGCTCGATCTATTTCTCTATCTAGGATATATTCAATATGAGTTTTACCATTTTTATCCTCATAATTATAGATTTCTGTTTCTATTTTACCCTTACTATCTTCTCCAACTAATTGAATGCCGTCATTGGTTTTTGGGCCACCAATTTTAATGAGCTCTTTACCATACCTTACCGTAAACCCAATGGAATCCATGTGGGCAAAGATGGCAGTCCTTGGTTTTCCAAATTTGAGAATAATGCAATCTTGAATATAATCTCCCGTTATGATTTCGGGTTTTACTTTCCAATTTCCTTGTTCTTTTTGAATATAATCCAATAAGAAAGATTTTATAGGACCTTCGTTGCCTGAAGGAGCATGAATAGCACATAAGATTTGAAGCAATTGCATTTTTAAAAGTAATTATTATTTCAAGTAGAGTTTAATTTTCACTAAATTAAACGGTTATATTCATTGGGTAAATTTATTTCAAATTATCACATTGGGATTTTTATTTAGCTTATAATTATCCTTTTGTATAGTACCATAAAAACATAAATGATACTAGTGGCATCATTGCTGTCAAAAAGTGATAATTCTACTGATAAACAAAAGAATTGATAGAACAAGAATTTACTTTTTGTTTAGGTGATTATGATCCAATAGATGATGTGTTTGTAGTGGGGGCGAGGATTAGCTGGGTCCATAATTTCTTGTTACATTTTTTAAATCATCTATTTCTTAATTATATTGAGATTAATTAGAAAATGAAATCTCAATTATTAACATTAATACTGGTTCTTATTTTTAATGCGATAACAGCCCAAATCGTGCCTTGCAACACTACTGTATTAGATGAACCCTTCAATTCATCCAATATTCCCGGTGCGAATAGCGCAGTTCTTTTAAATAACGGTATGGCAGGTTCTAATCACGTCCCATCTTACATACTGAGTGGAAATTACTTTGGATGGTTCAATCCAATGAACGGATTATCAAACATAGATATCTATAATAGATCTTTCTCTACCACTCCAGGTTGTCAACTAAGTGCAAGCATGTGGGTTCAAGAATCATTTGGAGGCACCAGTATTACTTTAAGTCTAAAAGATATTAGTGGGACTGTACTAACAAGTACTACATTGAATTTAACCCAAAGTTACCAATTGATTACATTAACCGCAACAGCTGTTTCAACCACCACAGAGTATGTGATTCATTACAATTCTACAGGTGCAATTGGGTATGATGTAGTAACTGAAGACTTATTGATCACTCAAACATGTATTTCTAATCCAACTATTAATGCTGTAAATCCTTTGTGCGAGAATGATAACAGCTATCAGCTGAGTGCTGATGTAAGCGGTGGAGTTTGGCTTGGTAATGGTATTACTAATTCAAATTCAGGATTGTTTAATCCCTCTTTTGCAGGAGTTGGTACTCACGAAATAATTTATATAGCATCCATTCCTTGTACTGGTTATGATACTATTGATATTGACGTTGTTAGTTATACTACTCCGACTATTTTAAATACAGGGCAATTTTGTTTCGATTCAAACTCGATATTTTTGTTAGCTGACATGGGTAATGGCATTTGGTCAGGTAATGGTATATTGGACCCTCAGACGGGAGAATTTAATTCATCTGTAGCCGGAAGTGGCTTTCACACTATTTATTATGAGCTTACCGGATTTTGTGAAGGTCAGGATTCTTCAATTATCGAGGTTTTTGATACACTTTCAATCATCAAAACGGTTGAAGATACTATTTGTAAGGGAGATACGGCAACATTTATTGCGAATGGATTTGGCGGGAGTGGTCAATATGCATACTCATGGTCAGCTAATAATTCTATATTTAGCAATTCAAACGAAATATACGTTAGTCCAGATACTACCTGTGTATATCATATAACTGTGTCAGATAGTTGTGGGGACTCCATATCACAATCAGTAGTGCTTCATGTTTTGGAATCATTAGATTTAAATTTTAGTTATGTAAATAATTATGGATGTTCACCACTAGTGGTCACATTTGATCCTGATTTTAGTGGTATCGATACTTGTTATTGGGATTTAGGAGATACCAATTATAACAGTACACATGGATCAGTTTCTCATACATATTATGACCCTGGTATTTATCATGTTACTCTTTCCGCAATAGATCAAAACAATTGTATGATCCAATTTGTTGATTCAAATGCTATCATTGTTTTTGATGATCCTATTGCGAATTTCATCACTAATCCACCTGTAACCACCATTGAAGAAACTACCGTTGATTTTCTTAATATGTCCTTAAATTCAATATCACATATTTGGTATTTTGGAGATGGTGACTCTTCATTTGCAGCAAATCCAACACATCAGTTTCCTGATTTGCCCGAATCATATCTTAATTGTTTAGTTGCCTTAAATAACTTTGGATGTAGTGATACCATATGTAAAGATTATGATATTTTATTAGCTAAAAGTGTTTATATACCTAATTCTTTTACACCTAACGGAGACGGTGTGAATGATGGATTTGGACCTTCTATTTATGGACCACAATTAGAGGCATATCAATTCTATATATATAATAGGTGGGGCAACCTGGTCTTTGAATCTAATAATGTAAATGATAAATGGAACGGCTCTTATAAGTTAGGTGATCCTATTTCGAATTATGATGTGTTTGTTTGGAAATTGAAATACAGAATGTATGGTGAAGTTAAGATGACGCAATTAATTGGTAATGTGACTGTATTGGGTGCAAAATAAAAGGTCCAATTAATTTTTAATGTGTCTTTAATAAAGTACTAAGTTTAAGCTATATTAGATCAAATGTTTTCGATTAAAAATTACATATTCATATTTCTCATTATTTGTTTTTACTTTTCCAAAGCTCAAAGTGATTCAACAAATAATAACAATATCTTAAAACAACATACCCTAGAATTAAACCTTACTCAAAATACAGCTAGCTTATTTTCTCCATCATTAAGTCCAATTCACCCTGGAATAAACATTACTGGAAGTTTCCAATGGAATAAAAACACGAAGCTTCAGTTGAAACAAGATGGTATTTTAGGTTTCTTTCACCATCCTCATTTTCAAAATGTAGTACAGTTATATACTGAAACAAATCTTAAAATCAGCATTAAGAATAAAATAAATGTAAGTCCATTTGTATTAGGAGGAGGGTATTATATGTCTTTTTTATTAATGGATAGTTTTACATGGGACGGAAGCTCTTATTCTACATCTTCTGTATCACTTAAGCACAATTGGGTTATTTCTTTGGGGTCGAATCTAGAAATACCTACAGGCTTTCAAATTTGGAATAGGAAAGTACATGTAACAGCCAAGTATAGATTACATGTTCAAGGTGTTATTGTTAGAGAGAATATACCCATTATTGCATATACGCCTATCATGTTAGGTGTTTCGATTCCAGTTGAAAAATGAAAATGAAGCCGATTTACATCATATTAATTGTTTTAGTTTTTTCATGTACTAAGAATTTTATACCACCGTCTTCTACATGTGTGGATAATATAGATTTTTTGCAGAGCTCATCCGTTCATCCTAAAGCAGACACCCTACAACATATTCTAGATGAATATATTTCCTTGGGTGTCCCTGGTGCTACGATGCTTTTAGCTGATCAAAATGGGATATGGATTGGATCATCTGGTTTTGCGGATATAAAAAGGGGTATTGTAATGCAACCATGTCATATTTTAAAGCCTGGAAGTGTTGCAAAAATGATTATAGGAAATCTCATTTGGCAATTACAAGAAGATGGGCTTTTAAACATCAATGATCTCATTGGAGATTACATTCCTGAAGTAGCTGCTGCCATTACAAATGGGGATAGAATAACGATCAAAATGCTACTAAATCATACTTCAGGAATTTATCAAATTGGAAGAGATTTGAATTTTAATTTAGCCGTAGTAAATGATTTTACTAGACCTTGGACGGCTGACGAAATCATACAATATTTTACAGATAAGCCAGCTACGAATGAACCTGGAGAAGAACTAAATTATAGTAATACGAATACTCTAATTTCTGAACTAATCATTGAAGCAGTTACTTCAAAATCTGTTGATGTAGTGCTTGATGAGATGGTTTTTAGTCCTCTGGGTATGCAAAATTCAGTCTACTACGATTATTCCACTGAATTTCCACTAGATCATTTAGCCCAAGGATATCTTGATTTTAGTAATGATGAAAAAGACATTCAAAATGTTTCTGATGTTAACCCTGGAAGTGGAAATGGATATACTGGGCTATATACAAATGCAGAAGATATGTATTTGTTTATGAAAGCAGTTTTTGTAGATCATTCTCTTATTTCCTCAACTAGTTTAGACACTATATTAAATAGCTTTGTTATTTCCTCAGGTGGCAGTTACGCTTCTAGTTCAGGTGGTATACACCAGCAAGATATCCATTTTTTTGGTGATAGTCTTCATGCGTATGGACACAGTGGAGGAGATATAGGATACACGGCCAATGTGATTTATATAAAAGAATTACAAACTATAGTGGTTCTTAATTATAACTATGGAACCCAATTTAGCACTCCTATTGGTTCTGAGCTTTACAACATGAAAAGAGCTCTTTACGGTGCTGTTGTTAATCCTTGAGGGTGAAAACAAAACTTTGTAAAATATGTGACCAAGAAAACGGTTTGATGTTTAGGATTAAAGTAGATGAAACTAATAATTGGTATTTTGCATGTAAATCATGTACAGAAAATGAAATTAAAAATAATAAACACTACCGATATGGTGGCACCTGGAAAAGGTAGTAGATTTTTCATTACGCCTAAAGTATTTCATCTTGTGTTTTTACCTTTATTGTTATGCTTGTTAGGGTGTAATAAGAACAAAGATTATACACAGATTGACGATGAAATCATCCAACAATATATCAGCGAAAACAACCTTAATGCAACATCTACGAGCTCAGGATTATACTATATCATTGAAACCTCAGGGAATGGTATTTTCCCCAATATTTATTCTACAGTGACTGTTGCTTATACTGGAATGTTAACAGATGGAACTGTATTCGACCAATCAACTTCAGCGGGAATAAGTTTTCCTTTAACTAATGTGATTCAAGGTTGGCAAGAGGGGATTCCCCTTTTTAGTGAAGGAGGTACCGGAAAATTACTCATTCCGTCTGCTTTAGGTTATGGAAATAGATCAGTGGGGAATATTCCAGAAAATTCAGTATTAATATTTGATGTAGAATTAATCGATGTAAATTGACGAGTACTTATGAATTTTTGTGCACTTTGTGAACGACAACAAAAGCTAACATTTCACCAT
>CACAYQ010000007.1 GCA_902536695.1 uncultured Bacteroidota bacterium
TTTAGCTCCATAGTAAAATGATAGATGGATATCTTTGATTATTTGTTTCCCTTGTGGTGTGTTTTTACTCACATTCACCATAGAGAATATTATCTTTTTGTCATCTGACATAACGTTTAATTTTTAGTCATTTTATTATACAGCACATTAAAGGCTTCGGCAACTTTTTCATTAGAAAAATGTTGAATCGCATAATTACTTATTTTTTTGTAGTCAAACTGATCATAATTAGCAATCATTCTTTTCATGTTTAAATATAATTCTTCTTCTTCTTTTGGTTTTATCATATAACCTGCAAATGAATTAAAAATTTCAGGTATCCCTCCCACATTCGTAGTTATTATCGGCATACCTGTTGACATGGCCTCAATTAATACTAAAGGTAAATTTTCAATGTTACTAAATAATATAAAAGCATTTGCGTTCTGCATCTCAATAGCAATTTCGTTATATGTTTTTTCACCTTCTACTTCTATTTTATCATTTAACTTATACTTATTTATTAAATCGAAAATATAAGACTTTTCTCCCTCTCCAATAATTTTAAGTGTTGCCTTTTCGTCCTTTAATTTTGAAAAGGCTTGAATGATACCACTTACATTTTTTATATTGTCATCTAATGTTGAAACATGTAAAAATTTGAATTTTGTTCTGAATGTTCTATTAACAGGCTTGAATAATTTGGTATTAACCACATTTGGAACCACGTGATAATTAGCTTTTAAACCCTGTTCTTTCATTCCTTTTAACAATTGCTTAGATACTGGACAAATAGCATATGCGTTTTTAAACCCTTTTTTAATTAATATCGACTGAAGAAATCCAATTTGTTCATTTTTAAGGTTTTGAAAACCATGCCAGTTTTCTGATACTAAATAAGGTGTTTTTTTAATCCATTTAATGTAAAGAGCTTGCCAAATAGCTGGATGCATAATGTTCATATGAACCAGATCAAAATTAAAATTTGTGGTTACGTATTTTAATCCCTTCACAAAAGCAATGAAGTAATTTAAGTATTTGAAAAAACCTCTTTTAAAATATACAATCGTAGTTTGTATTCCATCAATAGATTCTGTAACAATCTCATAATCTTTAATGGTGTCATCAGCTGTTATATAAAGTACATGAACTTTATTTGTTTTAGATACAGCTTTTACATGATAACTCACAAAATTTCCTAGTGTAGAGTGGACTCTACTTGGATACCAAGAACTTAAGAAAAGGACTTTTTTCACTAGTCTATTTTAAAGTGAGGATAATTCGATTAATCTTTCTTTTAGAATTTGAATTTGGTTTTCAGCATCACTTTTTTTCTTTAGTTCCATATCTACCACTTTTTGAGGAGCATTAGCCATGAATTTTTCATTGTCTAATTTTTTCATCACACTTTTAAGAAAACCTTCTTTATCATCTAATTCAGATCTTACTTTCACCATTTCTGCATCTAAATCAATTCCCTTACTAAAAGGAATAAAAAATTCATTATTATTTACAACAAATGAATTTGCCCCTTTAATAGAGCTATCTACAAATTTAATTTCCTTAATATTTCCTAATTTGATTATTAATGAATTAAATAAATTATCCCATTTATTATTAATCCTAACATTGAAATCTAAGAGAACCTTATTGGCTATATTATTTTCTTTTCTGATATTTCTAATCCCAGAAACCACATCTTTAAAAGTGGTAAACTGCTTTAATATATTGTCATCTAGAGGATTATTTTCTGGCCACTTTTCATTAACAATAAAAGATGACTCTTCTCTCTTTTCAATTAGTTGCCAAATTTCCTCACTAATAAATGGTGTGAATGGATAAACTAATTTTAATATTTTATCAAAAATACCAATGGTATCCTCATAGGTCTGTTTATCGATGGGGTGACCATAGGCTGGTTTAATCATCTCTAGATACCAAGAACAAAAATCGTCCCATACTGTTTTATAAGTTGACATTAATGCCTCGGAAATTCGAAATTTATTGTAAGATTCATTTATGGACGTAAGGTTTTCATTAAACTTCGATTTAAACCATTGTATTGCTACTTCAGAAGAGTTTTCTTGTTTTAATTCTTCACTTACTGACCAAGAAGAAATGAGTCGATAGGAGTTCCATATTTTATTAGTAAAATTTCTCCCTTGTTCGCATAATGCACTGTCAAATAAAAGGTCATTCCCTGCTGGTGAAGAAAGTAGCATTCCCACTCTTACCCCATCAGCACCATATTTCTCTATCAGTTCAAGCGGATCAGGGCTATTACCAAGTGATTTTGACATTTTCCTCCCCAATTTGTCTCTAACGATACCTGTGAAATATACGTTTTTAAAAGGTGGTTTTTCTTTATATTCATAGCCAGAAATTATCATTCTTGCTACCCAAAAAAACATGATTTCTGGGGCAGTTACTAAGTCATTTGTAGGATAATAATAATCTATTTCTTCATTTTTGTTAAAACCATTAAAAACAGCTATTGGCCATATCCAAGAAGAAAACCAAGTATCCATAACATCCTCATCTTGTTTTAGGTCTGCCTTGGTATAATTTTTATCGAATTGCTTATTTAGTTTTTCTAATGCTTTATCAATGGACTGAGCAACGATAAAATCATCTTTTCCTTCACCAAAATAATATGCGGGTATTCTGTGTCCCCACCATAATTGACGAGAAATACACCAATCTCTTATGTTTTCCATCCAATGTTTGTAGGTGTTTTTGAATTTTTCTGGATAAAATTGGACGGTATTATTCATTACATTTTCTAGAGCTGGTTTGCTTAGTTTTTCCATTGCACAAAACCACTGTAATGACAATCTTGGTTCAATTACTGCATCTGTTCTTTCTGAAAAACCTATTTTATTTATGTGGTCTTCTTCTTTTATTAAATAACCAGTAGTATGTAACTCATGTGCTATTTTTTTTCTCACTTCAAATCTATCTTCTCCTACATATAGCTTAGCATTTTTATTTAAAGTCCCATTTGGATTTAGAATATTAATTACTTCTAGATTATGTTTTTTTCCAATTTCATAATCATTTGGATCATGCGCTGGTGTGATTTTTAGACAACCTGTACCAAACTCCATATCTACATAATCATCAAAAATGATAGGAATAGTACGATTGATTAGTGGTACTAATACTTCTTTTCCAGCCAAGTGACTGTAGCGATCATCATTAGGATTAATACAAATCGCAGAATCTCCAAGGATCGTTTCTGGTCTTGTAGTAGCAATTTGAATCCATTCATCTTCTGAGTCTTTTACTTTATATCTTACATAGTACAATTTGGAATTGACTTCCTTGTAAAATACTTCTTCATCACTTAATGCAGTTTTAGCTTCAGGATCCCAATTAATCATTCTTTCCCCGCGATAAATAAATCCTTTATCATGAAGATCACAAAACACATTGATGACTTCATTGTAATAATTGTCATCCATGGTAAAGGTAGTTCTATCCCAATCGCAAGATGCACCCAATTTTTTTAATTGTTCAAGAATAATTCCTCCATGTTTATTAGTCCATTGCCAGGCATGTTCTAAAAATTCATCTCTAGATAAATCACTTTTTTTGATCCCCTCTGATCTCAATTTTTGGACTACCTTGGCTTCTGTAGCTATTGATGCATGATCTGTACCAGGAACCCAACATGCATTTTTACCTAACATCCGTGCTCTTCTTACCAGTACATCTTGAATGGTGTTGTTAAGCATATGTCCCATATGTAAAACACCCGTAACGTTGGGTGGTGGGATAACTACAGTGTAAGGATCTCTATCGTTAGGTTTTGATTTAAATAGATCAGCCTCAATCCATTTAGCATACCACTTATCTTCTGCTTTAGCAGGATCATATGTCTTAGAAACTTCCATTTTCTCGATTGTGGTTTTGCAAAAGTAAACTTATTATCTAAATAAGGAGTTGAATTTTAATCCATATCATAATTCATATTAACAACCAGTTTTTTAAAATTTCTTTACCATGTTCAGTTAGTATGCTTTCTGGATGAAATTGAACACCAAAAATATTAAGTCTTTTATGTCGAAATGCCATATTTAAACCGTTGTTATTTAACGCTGTTTCTGTTAAATCATTGCTTAGCTTTTTGACATTCCATGAATGATAATGGCCTATTTTAAATTTTTTGGGGATATTTTTAAATAATCCTTCATGGTCAACAACTAGCAACTCACTAGATATACCGTGTCTTACCTTTTTTAGATTATATAAAGTAGAACCATAATAGGAAGCTAAATATTGATGACCTAAACATATTCCTAATATAGAATGAGAATTTTGGTATTGATAAATAATATTATCTAGATATGTATATTCATTTGGGTGACCTGGCCCAGGAGAAATTAAAATATGTTTTATATTATCAAAATGCTTTTCCTCTACTTGATCTTTACGAATTACCTTTACATCAGCACTAAGACTTTCTAAATAATGGACAAGATTAAATGTAAATGAATCATAATTATCGATTACAACGACCTTAATATTTTTAGATTTCATTTGATAAAATTTATTGTCTTTAAGTCTTGAAGATAAAATTATATTTGCTTCGAAATATACAAATTCATGCACCAATTATTGTATTACATTATCATAATTCCTTTATCCTTATTACCTCATTTTGTCTTGTATAAAATATCTGATCTTCTTTGTGTTGTAATGAAGGACATATTGAAATATAGAAAGGATATTATCCTAGGTAATATTAAAAGATCTTTTCCTGAAAAAACAGTGGATCAACAGCTGGAAATATATGCAAACTTTTACCGTCATTTTTGTGATTTATTAATTGAAAATCTAAAAGGCTTTACCATTACAAAAACTCAGATTAAAAACAGATTGAACATGTCTAATCCTGAGTTAGTAAATGATTATTTTGAAAAAGGAAAAAGTGTTATTCTTATTGGAGGACATTACAACAACTGGGAGATCACTGCACAAGGATGTCCAATTTATTTAAAACATGAGCTATATGCTATTTACAAACCTCTAAAAAATGATTTTTATAATAATAAAATGAGAAGTACTCGTGGAAAATTTGGTTTACATCTGACGCCAATGAAATTGACTAAAAAATATTTTGAATTAGAAACTAGCAATCCGAAAGCAATTATTTTTGGTTCAGATCAAAGTCCATCTAATATTAAAAACGCATATTGGACTACATTTTTAAAACAAGACACAGGCTTTTTATTCGGTGCTGAAAAATATGCTAAAGATTATAACTACCCTGTTATTTATGTACATATAGAAAAGATTAAAAGAGGATTTTACAGGGTAAATTTTGAACTGATTTGTGAAAGTCCTAGATCATTAAAACATGGTGAAATAATGGAGCTTTTTTCTAAAAAATTAGAGAAAAATATTGTAGATATCCCTCATTATTGGTTGTGGAGTCACCACCGTTGGAAAAAGTCTAAACCGTTGTAAACAAGTAGCTTATCTATTTTTAATCGTTTTTAAACGGATGTTAAATGGTTAATCTCCGACTATAATTTTCTTTTAAGTATTCCTTTGTGATGTCAATTCCGAAAAATGACAATTTATTAACCAATAAAAAATCACATATGAATAAAATAAGAAATAAAGTACAATTAATAGGTAATGTAGGGGCTAAACCAAACATTGAGCAAACTAAAAATGGTCATGTATATACTAAAATATCGCTTGCTACAAATGAGTTTAAATATGATGCTGATGGCGTGAAAAGTCAGCACACATTATGGCATCAAGTTATCGCTTGGAATAAACTTGCAAAAACAGTAAATCAGTATGTTCAGAAGGGTCAGGAAATATGTATAAATGGTAAATTAAATCACAGAACTTTTGAAGATCTAGATGGAAAAAAACAATATGTTACAGAAGTAATAGCAGATGAAGTACTTTTTTTAAAAAAGTAGCTTATTTACCTATTCAAAGGGCCAACATAGGTTGGTCCTTTTAATTATTTCATAATACCTTATTTATAAACTCATGCCAAGAGTATTGGCCAGCTTTAATTTTCGCACCCTTTTCTATTTTCTTTCTTAGTAAATCATTGTCGTAAAAATTTAGAATATGTTTTGCAATTTCTGATGAGTTTGGTTCAGAAATAAAACCATCACTATTGTGATTAACTACTTCAGGAAGACCTCCAACATTATTTACAAGCATGGGTTTTTGATAATGAATAGCAAGTTGAGTTATTCCGCTTTGAGAAGCTGAAATGTAGGGTAATAAAATAAGGTCTGCTAATTCAAAATAGCTTGAAACCTGATGATTGGGAATGAATTTATCATGAATAATAATATTATTTAATTTCAACTCTTTTATTAGCTGTAAATAGCCATTTTTATCGTCATAGAACTCCCCAGCAATTAATAATTTTAATTTACGGTCCTTTAATTTGGGATGACTCATGGCTTCTATAGCTAAATCTAAACCCTTATATTTTCTAATTAAACCAAAGAACAAAATATAGTCACCATCATCTAAACCTAAAGCACTTAACGCTTCTGCCCTACCTGGTTTTTTGCTGTAAATATTGTAAACAGGGTGAAATAGTGATGTTACATTAAAATTATTATTTATAGATTTAATTTCAAGTGAGACTTTATTACTAAGCGTAAAAATATGATCACATTGTTTCAAAAAGTAACGAACTAACTTTATATCTCCAATTCTTTTTTCATGAGGAATAGCATTATCTACGATTCCATATACGTGGTATTTTTTATTTCTAATTTTTTTAGCAATATAACCCAAACATGGGGCAAAAAATGGCATCCAGAATCGAATAAAAACTTTATCAGGATTCAATTTAATTATCTCTTTATATGTTTTTATCCAAGAAAATGGGTTAATGGAACTAATTAGATTCTGTATTTGGAATGAAAAATCTGCTTTTTTCTCTACTCTATACTGTGTTTTTCCTGGAAAAAGAAAAGAGGGATATTGTAGCTTGAAAGAGATGATTGTTACTTCATGACCATTTTTTTGCAATTCAGAAGCAAAAGCTTCATTAAAATCTGAGATGCCACCACGGTAAGGATGTGCAGGCCCTACCAGAACAATTTTACTCATCTAAATTGGATTTGTGGCTTATCTTATACACATTTCTTTTAGGTGAATTTCTAGCAATCATTTCACCTAAAAACCCAGCTAAAAAAAGTTGTACACCCAAAATTAAAGCCGTTAATGCTACGTAAAATTCAGTTCTGTTAGCAATCAATTTAGCTCCTTTATTTAAGAAAAGTTTATCAACTCCAATATAAATTAAAAATAAAAAGCTGATTAAAAACATCAAAGTTCCTAAAGAACCAAAAAAATGCATGGGCCTTTTAGCATATTTAACTATAAATGTAATACTGAATAAGTCTAAAAATCCAAAAATAAATCGTTCTAATCCAAATTTAGATACCCCATGTTTTCTAGCATAATGAACAACTGCCTTTTCAGTTATTTTATCGAATCCAGACCATTTAGCAATGACTGGAATATATCTATGCATTTCTCCATATACTTCTATATTTTTTACTACTTCGGATTTATAGGCTTTCAAGCCACAGTTCATATCATGTAATTTAATACCAGAAACACGTCTTGTAACTGCATTATATAATTTGGTTGGGATAGTTTTAGATAATGGATCTTTTCTGTCTTTTTTCCAACCAGAAACAATGTCAAACCCATCTTTAATAATCATGTCATAAAGTGATGGTATTTCATCAGGGGAATCCTGTAAATCAGCGTCCATAGTAATAACCACGTCACCTTGTGCATGTTCAAAGCCTACATTTAATGCAGCAGATTTTCCATAATTCCTTCTGAAGGAAATCCCTTTAATATTGGTGTTTTCTTTACTTAAAATGGAAATTACATTCCATGAGTTGTCTGTACTTCCATCATTTATAAGTAAAATCTCATACTTATAATTTTTGGAATCACATACTTTTTTAATCCAAGTAGTTAACTCAGCTAATGAGTCCTCTTCATTATACAATGGAATAACTAAAGAAATGTCTATATTCATTAGAACAAATATATTCAAGATTAATGATTACTTATGTTCATCAAATTAAATTTAAGCGCTTTAATGTTAATGTTTTAAAAATTACAGCCTTAGGGTTGTCAATTCGTACCTAATAATTATGTTTGTAGCACAATGAAAGCCTTAATTTTTAAAGAAGTTCGGTCCTATTTTGGTTCTATAATAGGCTTCATTACTATTGTTGTATTTTTAATCATAACAGGTGTTTTTTTATGGGTAATTCCAGGTAATTTCAACCTGCTAAATATGGGTGAATCTTCTTTAATACCCTTTTTTAAATTGGCCCCATATATTTATCTGGTACTTATTCCGAGTTTTACAATGAGGTTATTTGCCGAAGAACACCGTACAGGAACTTTCGAACTCTTGACAACAAAGCCTATTACTGCTTCTCAAATTGTGTTTTCAAAATTTATCTCAGGTTGTTTATTGACTTTATTTACCCTAATTCCTACATTCATATATTATATTTCTATTGTTTTTTTAGGAGAAGAAATAGGAAATATAGACCATTCTTCTACCATTGGCAGCTATGTAGGTTTAGTTTTATTGGCCTTTTCTTTTGTCTCTATTGGAATGTACTGTTCTTCTCTAGTGAAAAACCAAATTGTGGCATTTATCTCAGCAGTTATTCTAAACTATATTATTTATGAAGGATTCTATTTATTTGCGGATTTAGTAGTTCAACCGTTTGATTTTTATCTTTTAAAATTTAGTATGCTTGAACATTTCAAATCATTTGAAAGAGGAATTCTAGATTCTAGAGATATAATATTTTATATATCAATCTCAACCTTTTTTATAGTTACTACTCAATTATTTGTTTCTACTAAAAAAGCTTGATGAAAAGCAATAATTATATAATACTATTTCTATTGCTACTGACTCTTTTATTGGTAAATTATTTACTTTCTTTTACCTTTTTTAGAGTTGATTTATCAGAGGATCAAATTCATGAGCTATCTCCGTACACAAAAGATAAATTAGAAAACCTTGATGATTACTTAAAAATTGACGTCTATTTAGTAGGTGATTTTCCTGTAGAGATTGAAAAACTTGAGAAAGGACTTTTAGAAAAACTACAAGAAATTAAAGCTTATGGTGCACAAAATTTAGACTTATCTTTTATAGATCTTAATGAAGATGTAGAACTAGCCGAAGATTACAAAAAACAAGTATTTGATAATGGGAATGGTATCAAACCAGCTTACATAGACATCATCAAAGACGATAAAAGAGAAATCGTTGAAATTTGGCCTGGCATAAGCTTACAAATGGGAGAGTACAGTATTCCAGTTCAATTACTATCACCTTCAACAAGAGACAATCCCTACCCTATTAACCAGGCTGTTACTAACTATTTTATAGATCACATTGAGGAGAATATTGTTGTAGGCTTAGATAAATTATTTATGACAGAGAAAAAAAGAATCCACTTTCTTCAAGGTCATGGAGAATTATCCGTATTTGATCAAAGAGAAGCTTGGTTTTATCTACAAAAAAACTTCATTGTAGATACCCTAAACATTAAAGAACTTAAAACAGAGATATACAATAAAGCAGTTGATCTTGGAATAATGGAATTTGATTCATTGTTACGAAAAAAAGTAGATTCGTTTTCTATAAATAATATTTCTGTTCCAGTCTTAGATAATAAACGTATAATTTCTAGTTATTTAAAAAATAAATGGATGAATACTTTTAAAAAAAATCCTAATAATTTAATTGAAAGATTAGATGCCCTAAATGAGACTGATTTATTAATCGTGTCAAAGCCTAGGTCAACCTTTACTATAAAGGAAAAGTATGTAATTGATCAATATATAATGAATGGTGGGAAAGTTATATGGCTTATAGATATGATGGACGTAAATGAAGCTATTCTTGCTCAAAAAAACAGATTAGCATATAATGAAGTATTAGACCACGAATTACAATCCTTTCTCTTTAAGTATGGTGTCCGATTCAACAAGGATATGGTATGTGATGAACAGTGTTCCCCTGTGGTCAGAGAAGATAATCTCGGTGTAGTGTCAAAATGGTTCTTCTATCCAACGCTGAAGAATTATAATAACCATATTTTAATGAAAAACGTATTACCTATTAAAGGTAGATATGTATGTTCTCTAGATACTGTCGGAGAAGAAAAATTAAAACGAACTGTGGTTTTACAAACCTCAATAGAGAATAAATTGATGAGGCAGTCAAGAATTCAATATCAAAACACTCAAAATTATGATCCAACATTAACGGGAAATCAAATCAAAAACAAACTTAATGTAGGCTATCTATTTGAAGGTATTTTTCAATCTAATTTTAAAAACAGAAGAATTGCAAATGATTTTATTAAAAACCCTTCTATACAATTTAAGAAAGAAAGTGTTCCAACAAAAATGGCTTTTATTGGTGATGGTGATTTAATAAGAAATGATATTTCAGGGGAAAGAACACCCGTTCCACTTATGTTTGAAAAATCGAATTACAATACCCCCTACTACGAAATGCCTACATATGGCAATGCAACGTTCTTTCTAAATTTAGTCGACAAAATGTTAAATCGCGATGATTTTATCGAACTGAGATCCAAGATGAATCCACCAAGATTAATGAAAAAAAATGAAGCGGGTAAAAAGATGAAATGGCAGTTAATCAACTTGGCACTGCCAATTCTATTGGTACTTATATTTGGATTTTTCAATCTGTACATTAGAAAACTTAAATATGAATCTTAAAATTACCCATAACATTATTATACTTATAGCTCTAACAATATCATTGTTTTCATCTTGTAAAAGCCCGACAAGTAGTGTTGATTTAAAAGATTTTAGTATAAAAGATACTGCTAATGTTTATCGCTTCACCATCACTACAAACAATGCTGATTCCATTACCTTATCTAGGATGAATGAAAATAAAGTATGGATGATTGAAAATCCTAATTACAAAGCTAACATGTCTAACATCAATCTTATAATGGAAACATTTTATAGAATTCAGATAAAACAACCTGTTTCCAAAAATGCTGAAAAAAATGTGATAAAAAGATTAGCAGTAAGTAATAAACGTGTAGATATATATGACAAGGAAAATAAACTGATTAAAACATGGTATGTTGGATCTCCTACCCCTGATCATTTAGGAACACATATGTTATTAAAACAAAATGGAATAAAAGGGAGTAAACCCTATATCATGTTTAAACCAGGGGTTTATGGATCTCTAGATGTGAGATTTTTCACAGATTGGACACAATGGAGGTCACCTCAAATATTTCATTATCCAAATTCAAAAGATATTCTTCAAGTCAAATTAAATTATAATCAGTTAAAAAACGAGAGCTTTATTATTTACCAAAATAATGATGAAATCAGATTATTAGATTCAAATTCAAACCCAATAAACCAATTTGACACTATACAGCTCAAACATTATTTCACTCACTTCAATAATATATGCTATAATAAAATCATGTTTGTAGATCAATCATATAAAGATTCCGTGTTTTCAAGTAAATCTTTTATTGACATTTCTCTTTTGAACAGTAAAAATGAAACCACTCGTGTTCAATTTTGGAGAATCAAAAATATAGAGTCTTCCACTAATTGGGACAAAGAGTACGGTTATATACGAGTAAATGGAAGTGATGAACTACTAAGAGCGCAGTATTTTAACTGGGATATCATTTTTAAACCACTATCATTTTTTACAAATGATATTAGGAGATAGCTGTTAATAAATAACATTTGATATGATTATTTATTTTAAAAACAATCATGATATTTATAGCATATTATTCAAATCATAGAACATGAAATTTATTGTATCGAGTCAAGCCTTATTTAAACAATTACAAACTATTTCTGGTGTGTTAAATAGTTCAAATACATTACCAATACTTGATAACTTTTTATTTGAGATAAAGGATAATATTCTTAAACTTTCTTGTTCTGATCTTGAATCAACTATGACTTCTACTATTTCAGTAGAATCTAAAAATGAAGGAAGTATTGCCATTCCAGCAAAAATTTTACTAGATATCTTAAAAACTTTTCCAGATCATCCACTAACCTTTTCTTTCGATGAAAAAATGGGAATTGAAATATCTTCTGATTACGGTAAGTACAAATTGAGTGGGTTCTCAGGTGAGGAATTTCCTAAGTCTCCAGTAATTGAATCTCCTACCTCAGTTCATTTTGATGCCCATACAGTACAACGTGCTATTGAAAAATCAATATTTGCTACAGGAAATGACGATTTAAGACCTGTAATGAGTGGTATTTTCGTTCAGTTAAGCGAAAATGATGTGACGTTTGTTGCTACTGATGCTCATAAACTAGTTAGATACAAAAGAACTGATGTAAAAACATCCACTCCTTCATCTTTTATCATACCTAAAAAACCTATGAATCTTTTAAAAGGAATTCTGCAGAACGTAGATGGAGAAATTCAAGTTGAATTTAATGAATCCAATGTCAGCTTTTCTTTTGAAAATTCTTCTTTAACTTGTCGTTTAATTGATGGGAAGTATCCTAATTATGAAGCAGTAATCCCAGATCAAAATCCAAATAGGCTTACTATTGAAAGAAATTCATTCCTTCAATCTATTAAAAGAGTAAGTATTTTTGCTAATAAAACTACGCATCAAGTAAGGCTTAAAATTAATGGTAGTGAACTCAATATTAGTGCTGAGGACATTGATTTTTCTAACGAGGCCAATGAAAGATTAACTTGTTCATATGAAGGCGAATCTATTGAAATCGGATTCAACTCAAGATTTTTAATAGAAATGCTTAATAATGTTGATACGGATAACGTTGTAATCGAACTGAGCGCACCACACAGAGCGGGAATAATAGTGCCAGAAAAAAATGAAGGTGGTGAAGATCTACTAATGCTTGTTATGCCAGTTATGTTAAATAATTAAAAGAAGGTATAAATCTTATCTAAATTTAATTTCTCCTTTTCTGTTAGTAGTTGACTTACTCTATAATTTTGTGGTATATACCATTTTTTGTGACTAAACATCTCTCTGGTCTCATTATTAAAAAAAATAAGACCGTGTTTTGCCAAGATTTCTTCTGTTATATATACTAACTCGTCCTTTGATAGCTCTTCTAGTTCTGAGTTGGTTATTAATCGCTGAGAAAATTCTGGATATGTTCCAAGAGTTACATCATACTCATAATTCCTTTTTTCTAATACTAAAGAGTCTTGGTCTCTATCGTCAAATAATTTTGATACTCCAGACATAGTCATATCTTCAAGTGAAAGCTGTAGTGTATATAATCTTAGGTTAGTATCAATATCTTGTGTAATCTCCAAGTCGTAATGTATGTTATCTTGAGTATTGAACAATCCTTTAAAAGAATGAAATAATGTATCAGTAATGATAAAGCCTCTCAACATATGATTTGAAGTACTAGTTATATTTAGAGATATCCAGTTATTTCTAATCTTACCAAACCACGATCCTAGTAATTGAAAGTCACCAATTTCATATTTTTCCTCATGAAATAACATATCCATATGCACATTAATTTCACGTTGATAGATAGCATTTTGTGCTGATAAATCATGTTTATAGTAAACAGGGTGAGCTTGTTCAATATAATCATAGTTAGACTGAGTAGATTCACCTTTACATCCCAACATTATAGTAAAAAGAGGTATATATAGATACTTTAACACAGTATCTAATTTAATTAAAAATCAGCTGTATTCTTCAATAGAAGAAATAATTGTATCTATACAGGTATCAAGCTGTTCTTTATTAATAACTAATGGAGGAGCAAACCTTATTATATTGCCGTGAGTAGGTTTAGCTAATAGACCGTTCATTTTCATTTTTAAGCACAAATCCCATGCTGTGGAACTTTTTTCATCGTCATTAATAACAATTGCATTTAATAAGCCCTTCCCTCTAACTAACGTAACTAAATCTGATTTGGAAATATATTCATTCATTTTATTTCTAAAATAAGCTCCCAACTTTTCAGCATTACTTGCTAAATTTTCTTCTATAACTACTTCTAGTGCCGCTTTTGCTACAGCACAAGCAAGGGGATTACCACCAAAAGTAGAGCCGTGCTCGCCTGGCTTTATACAAAGCATAACTTCGTCATTTGCAAAAACAGCAGAAACAGGAAATACTCCACCAGATAGAGCTTTTCCTAAAATCAAAATGTCTGGTTTAGCATCTTCATAGTCAGTTGCTAACATTCTGCCGGTCCTAGCTATTCCAGTTTGAACTTCATCCGCTATAAATAAGACATTATATTCATCGCACAATTTTCGAACTCCTTCTAAATAACCATCGTTTGGTACTACAACACCTGCTTCACCTTGAATGGGTTCCACCATAAATGCAGCCACATTAGGATCTTTGAGCTCATTCTCTAAAGCATTCAAATCATTGTAAGGAATTAAGTCATAGCCTGGCATATAAGGGCCAAACCCTTTATACGAAACTGGGTCATCAGAACTTGAAATTGCAGCAAGCGTTCTGCCCCAAAAATTTCCGTTTGCAAAAATAATTCTAGCTTTATTTTCTTCTATTCCTTTTTTCATGTAACCCCACTTCCTCGCAAGTTTATTTGCAGTTTCCCCACCTTCAACACCTGTATTCATAGGTAAAACTTTATCATATCCAAACAAGTCACACATAAATTTTTCGTACTCACCTAGTTTAGAATTGTAAAATGCTCTGCTAGTAAGTGTTAATTTTTTTGATTGTTCTACTAATGCATTAATGATTTTGGGGTGACAATGACCTTGATTTACAGCAGAATAAGCAGAAAGAAAATCAAAATATTTTTTTCCTTCACAATCCCAAACATAAACACCCTCTCCTCTATCTAGAACTACAGGAAGGGGGTGATAATTATGAGCACCATATTGGTCCTCTAACTTCATTAATGTATTTGATTTCATACGCAATTAAATTTGGAATTCAAATATAACCTAAGTCAACTATTTATAAAGTTAATTGGATGTCATTTTAAAAAGTATTTTTTTTGTGTTCAATGGAAGATTTAAAAAAAGTAAGGAAAAAAATTATTTCAAGTACAAGTAAGTGTATTAAAGAATTTAATATGATTCAAGAGGGTGATCATATCATGGTTTGTATTTCTGGCGGTAAAGACAGTTACACCATGTTAGATATGTTCATTCATTTTCAAAAATATGGAGATATTCCATTTGAAATTACTGTAGTAAACATGGATCAAAAGCAACCTGGATTCCCGGAAAAGGTTCTACCTGAATATCTGAATAAGTTAGGAGTTCGTTTTCATATTGCTGAAAAAGATACTTATTCCATTGTAATGGATAAAATACCTGAAGGCAAGACCATGTGTAGTTTATGTTCCAGATTACGAAGAGGAACACTTTATGACAAAGCCAGAGAGTTAGGTTGTAATAAATTAGCACTTGGGCATCACAGAGAAGATATTATTGAAACTTTCTTTTTAAATTTATTTTTTAGCGGAAAGTTAGAAGCTATGCCACCAAAATTTAAAATTGATGAGGGTGATCTACTAGTCATAAGACCTCTTTCTTTTTGTAAAGAAGATGATATAGCTACTTATTCAAGTCTTAAAGAATTCCCCATAATACCTTGTAATCTATGTGGGTCTCAAGAAAATTTGCAGCGAAAGAAAATAAAATCATTAATAAATGACTGGGAAAAGGATTATCCTAATAGAAAATCAATCATATTTAATGCACTCAAAAACATTTCGCCTTCACATATGTTAGATTCAAAATTGTACAACTTTTTTCAGCTTCAAGCTGAACTAGAAAAGATAGATATTTAATTTATTTTTCTAATAATTGAAAAATGGTTTGATGTACCTGACATATGAAATTTTGCATTAGTAAAATTAATCATCATTTTTTTGATTTTCAATTGAACTCCCCATGACAGTCCACTTGTTCCTGGTCTAGCACTCGGCTGCAATTCCATTCTATTTAAAAAATTATAACCAAATCTAAAATGAAAATTTTCACTGAACATTAGTTCTGAACCAAAAATAAAATGACTGAATAGTGTTCTTCTAAATGAATAAAAATTGTTCTCAGGCATTATTACTAAATTCCATCTATCTATGTTACGGTATGTGGCATGAAATCGGATAGGTGCATATTCCAGTTTCTTATTTACACCCAACTCTAAGGAGAAGGGTAGTTTGTAATTCAACTGAGATGGATAGAATTTCATGATTTGTCTACCTAAATTTTTGACTAAAAAATATGATCCAAAATTCTTTGTTTTATCAAAATAAGTAAGAGATAAATCAGTTGCTAATGCAAATGACCTGTACCTTTCATAAAATGAACCAGCAAGTTTCATATTGATACCAATTTGTAATTTATCGCTTAATTTTCTGCCATGTCCTAATTGAAACATAATGTCATTGACTGAAAAAGTTTGATCTAAAAATTGTCCTGAAGGATCAGCATACTCAAAATAACCGTAATTACAATAGACCAAACTTGTTGACAAAACACCCACCTTCTTTTGATCAAATGTATAATTCAAAATGGCTATATCACTATCAGCAAAATAATTAATATAATTCATTTGCAATAATCCATCTTGTAGTGGAGTTAGGTTTGAAGGTAACTGTATTGATGTTGATGGATCGTGATCAAAAATACCTACGTTGATACCACCTAAAGCACTGTTTCTAGCTGTAGTATTAAAATTTAAAATGGGGAAACTCGTATTTGACTGACCTATTCCTAAGCTGTAAAGACTACTAATTAAACAAAAAAGGAATATTCTCACTTCGGTAAAACGCAAAAATCAAAAAATTATTTTTTACACATTAAATCTAAAATGCATTACATCGCCATCTTCAGGAACATACTCTTTTCCTTGCACCATTAATTTTCCAGCTTCTTTAACTGCTGTTTCTGTTTTAAATCTAATGTAGTCTGAATACTTAATTACTTCTGCTCTAATAAAACCCTTTTCAAAATCTGAATGAATTACTCCAGCAGCCTGTGGAGCAGTCATACCTTTTTTAATAGTCCAAGCTCTTACTTCCTTTTCACCAGCTGTAAAATAGGTTTGAAGATTTAATAAATTATATGCTTTCTTAATTAACTTACTGACTCCTGGTTCATCGAGGCCTAAATCATCTAAAAACATTTTTCTTTCTTCAAAATCTTCAAGTTCAGCAATATCCGCTTCAATAGCAGCACCAAGGGTTAATATCTCAGCATCTTCTTTTGAAATAGCATCTTTTACTCTATCTACATGTTGATTACCATTCTTAACAGCTGTTTCTTCTACATTACAGATATACATTACAGGTTTTGATGTAATGAGTTGTAATTCAGTAAGGTATTCTTCTTGAGACACTTCTAATTCTAAAGATCTTACTGAATATCCTTGTAAAAGATGTTCTTTCACGGCTACGTAGGTGTCATACACTTTTTTTGCATCTTTGTCTCCTGAATTTGCTTTACGTTCAATACCTCCAATTCTTTTTTCAACCGTTTCTAAATCTTTAAGTTGCAATTCCATATCTATAATCTCTTTATCAGAGATTGGATCTACTTTACCATCCACATGTATTACGTTATCATCATCAAAACACCTTAAAACATGAATAATGGCATCAACTTCCCTAATATTGGCTAAAAATTGATTTCCTAACCCTTCTCCTTTGTGGGCTCCTTTTACTAAACCAGCAATATCTACTATTTCAATTGTTGTTGGTATAACTTTTTCTGGTTTAACTAGACTTTCTAAACTGGCTAATCTTTCATCTGGAACAGTAATGGTGCCAACGTTAGGTTCTATGGTACAAAAAGGAAAATTAGCCGACTGAGCCTTAGCATTAGAAAGACAGTTGAATAAGGTTGATTTCCCCACATTTGGTAAGCCAACGATGCCACATTTTAAAGCCATAAAAATAAATTAGCTCCAAAAATAGTGGCTTAATTTGAATTTCCTACAATTTGAATAACACCTTCTTTTTTTTCTTGATCATTATTAAATTTCAAAATATAAAAATAGGTACCATCAGATAATGCACTTCCATTGTTTTTAACTCCATTCCAATCATTTCTGTAATTGGTCTTTTCAAATACTTCTCTCCCCCATCTATTGTATACAATTAGCGTAACATCAGCATATATTTCAGCATAATGGGTATAAAACACATCATTATTTAGATCTCCGTTAGGCGTAATTATATTTGGTATTTTACAATTCTTCACTATTAAAGATACATCTGTAAATAACGTGTCACATTGATTTGATATGGTTAAATTTAAATCTGACATCCCTATAGATAAAGCGTTTGCATCTATGTATAGTGAATCTCCAATCATTAGTGTATCTCCAATATTATTTATCCAAGTATAGCTGAAATCTTCATTTGAGTTTAAAATAGAAAAACTATAATTTTCACCATAGCAAATACTATCTGCAATAGGCAAATGAGGTTCTGGCGTAATTAAAAAATGAATTATATGCTGTAAGGTATCTTTACAAAAAAGATCGATTAGATTTAGGTTGTAAGTGCCAGGATCACTGCAAGTAACAAATGGATTAATGAAGTTGGTATCATCAAAGATTAGTGTTCCACTATGGCTTGTGTAAGTCCAAAACCCTGTTGTTGGAACATAATTATTATTGAATTGATAAAATTCATCACATGTTTGAACGTCAGGTTCAACGGACCCTGGTTGCTGCGTGATTACTGTTATCGTGGTATCGTAAGTACATCCAAAATTATCCTCAACAGAAAAAGTGTATGTATTACCTCCAAGATTAGTAGGTTGGACAGTTATGTTTGTATCCTGATTAGAAATTATGGATGGGTCTGACAACCAGTTGTGAGAAACAATCGATGGGGCATAAATTTCGCTGTTTGGATTTAGAGCACTGTTAAAATAAATACCCCACTCGCAAATAAAACCATCATCAACACTTAAATTATCTCTTACAGTAAGCGTCCATGTTCCATTAATGGGACATCCTTGTAACGCTGGTATGAAATTTTGCTCTGGCTGATAAAGACCGGGTGTTACCATTGTCCCAGTACTAGGTCCAGTTGCTGCAGTGGTTGGATAACCATTGGCCCAAGACGGTAATGCATTTGAAGACATTGAAAAACAATACTCCTCACAGACTCCAATATTGCCAGTATTGTTATCATAAGCTCCCCCCAGAAAGTTACTTCCACCAGAAAACCCACCCGGAAAAAGACCGGAACCACTGTAAGAATTGAACATATTTATGCTTTGTCCACTAGGACACGTTAACATCATTTCTAAGTCCCCTAAATAGGAATGTTCAATTTCAAAACAAACTTTATCAATGTCGTTGCTATTTTGTAATGTAGCACCAGGTGTAAATCCAGAAATGTTTATATCTGTTGTATAATTAATTCCTGAACCGTCTGGCAAATATGTCTGCGTACCAAAAACACCTCCGATAGGAAAATTAGCAGAAACGGGGTCTACTCCGGCAGTATCTGAATTTGTAACACCTCCAATAAGTTGTGTTGTATTGCCTAGACATATGGGCGAATCTAAAGGTGCACAAGACGAAAAGTTAGGCACTGTAGACACCCTAACTTTACAGAAACTATATTGAAATTGTCCTTGGCTATCTTCTATTCTTAGTGAAATAAAAAATCCATTTCTAGAAGAAGGTATATAATCAAAGGAATTCGAACTATATGTGGTTCCATCACTAAGTTCCCACAATACGGTGTAGTTGTTAGACTGCATGTAACCACCTCCGCTTATTGATGCAGAATCACCACCAGGTTCATAAGGGAAATAAGGATCAGCAACAAAAGTTACGGTATCGCCTAAACAAATATCAACATATCCTGTATCTACTGGAAAGAGATCGTTTAAGGTATCATTAGCTCCGTTAGCTTCTCCATTTACAAAGGCTAGAATGTGGTTGGAAAAAGGTTGAATTAAATTAGCACAAGATAAATTAGCTTCCCATCCAGATCCTTCATTCGTGACATCGCTTATAAATTGAAATGTTAAGCAACCTGACGTATTTGACCAAGATGCAGGCAAGTTAACACCATTTGGAAAAGTGCTGTTATTTATTTTGGCAAGTAAAGGCGATGTCGTTTGTATTCCATCGTAAACAAATAATGTGTCACTTGTGTGAATATCTAAAGTATATCCAGCATTGGTTCCAAATACTGCCACCATTTTAGATCCACTAGCATCAGGGCATAATGTAATGACTTCATTTTCATTTGACGAATACGAATTTGTATTATTTCCTGAGTCAAAAAAATTAGTAACAGATCCATTATTGAAATTAGTTGCACAATTACATGCTCCGTTGGATGATGTTAAAGTCCAATCATCATCCGAAATAAGTACATTTGATTGAGCATGTGTAAAAGTAGAAGCAATTATAAACACAATCACATTTAAAACCCGTTTTTTCAATTCACTGGATTTTTGATATGAGCATAAGATCTTATCACCAGTAGAATATCTAAATTTTTAATTAGGTAATATTGGTAATTGTCTGAGGAGATTTTAATAGGAAGCTGCAATAAATCAAGATTTGAGGTATCTGTTATTTCAAATGTTCCGCTTAGTCTATCCTCAATATTTTTTTCAGCTGGAATTTCTGCAAAATAGTACAAGGATTTTTGATTTTTCACTTCTTTAACAAGTTCAGATAAATTAATTTTATCTTGAGCTTTACTGTGAAAATTAATCGTCAGTACACTTAGCAGAATAAATAATTTTTTCATTATTCAAAAATAATGTTTTGAACTAAACAACTTTTCTAAAGTTGTTAACACTGGTTTTATAAAATAACTATATGATTACTTTTGATCTTTAATCATTATCGAATGAACAATTATAATTTACAAGAACTAAACAACTTAGTTCCACAAGTTAGAAGAGATATCGTTAGAATGGTACATGCACGAAATTCAGGTCACCCTGGTGGTTCATTGGGGTGTGCAGAGTATTTCATTGCCTTATACAAAGTAATAATGAACCATAATACCGATTTTTCTATGGATGGCATTCATGAAGATTTATTCTTTCTGTCAAATGGCCATATTTCACCCGTTTTTTATTCTGTTTTAGCAAGATCAGGCTATTTTCCTATTGAAGAGTTGAAAACGTTCAGAATGATTGATTCCCGCTTGCAAGGACATCCTACTACTCATGAAGGATTACCAGGTGTTAGAGTAGCTAGTGGATCTTTAGGACAAGGACTAAGTGTTGCTGTAGGAGCTGCACTTACTAAAAAACTAAATCAAGATTCAAGTATTGTGTATACTCTTCACGGTGACGGTGAATTACAAGAAGGTCAGATTTGGGAGGCTGCTATGTTTGCATCTGCTCATAAGGTAGATAACTTAATATCAACTATTGATTATAATGGAAGGCAAATTGATGGCGATGTAGATGAAGTATTGTCGCTTGGAAATTTGGAAAATAAGTGGATTGCTTTTGGATGGCAAACATTAAATTGTAATGGAAATGATCTTGAAGAAATAATCAGAACTCTCTCTAAAGCTAAAGAAATGACTGGAAAAGGACAGCCCATCATGATCATCATGAAAACTGAAATGGGTCATGGAGTTGACTACATGATGGGGTCTCATAAATGGCACGGTGTGGCTCCAAATGACGAACAATTAGAGGTTGCTTTGAACCAAAACCCTGAAACAATGGGTGATTATTAATTTTTGGAATCAATTTTGATGTTGATTAAATCATGAATTATAGACCATCATTTATATCGCTGTTATTATTATTCTCCAGCTTATTTACAATTGCTCAGGAAGACAGTAAGATAAGAATACTATTCATTTTTGATGGTTCCAATAGTATGAATGCACAGTGGGAAAACAGCAGTAAAATTTTAGTAGCTAAAAAACTAATGATCCAAACAATGGATAGCCTAAAGGGACTTGAAAATGTAGATTTAGCATTGAGAATATACGGTCATCAAACTAGGATAGTTCCAGGAAAGCAAGATTGCTCAGACACTAAATTAGAAGTGCCATTTGCTAGTTCCAAGGAAAACTACTCTAAAATTATTACTAAAATTCGTGGTTTAGAACCAAAGGGAACCACACCTATTGCAAGATCTTTGGAATATTCTGCAGATGATTTTCCTGAATGTAAATCATGTAGAAACATCATAATTTTAATTACGGATGGAATCGAAGCTTGTGACGAAGACCCTTGTGCTGTTGCATTAGCATTAAAAGAAAAAAATATAAAACTAAAACCATTTGTAATCGGTCTTGGTCTAGATACATCATACTTATCTCAATTTTCCTGCATCGGAGAATTTTTAAGTGCTGATAATGAAGATTCATTTAAGGGAGTATTAAAGTTTGTAATTAGTCAAGCATTAAACAACACTACTGTTCAAGTAGATTTAAATAATATAAATAAACTTCCAAAAGAGACAGATGTGGCCATGAGTTTTTACAACTCTAAAAGCAATAAGCTAATGCATACTTACACACATACACTAAATAGAAATCAATTGCCTGATACATTCGCTCTAGATCCTATTTATACATATAAAATGGTGGTACATACTGTTCCTGAAGTAGTAGTAGACAACATAAAGCTTATTCCAGGAAAACATAATACAATTGTAGCACAAACACCTCAAGGTATATTGAAGTTAAGCACTCAAGGTTCTAACAGTCAGTTTACTGGGATTAATGTTATCGTTAGAAAAGATAACGAATATAAGACTATTAATATTCATAAGATGAATTCAGAAAAGGAATATTTATTGGGCAAATATGATTTAGAAATGCTAACTCTACCTAGATTATATTTTGAAGATGTTGAAATTAAGCAAAGTAAAACTACAGAAATTACCATTCCATTATATGGGTCTGTTCAAATTTCAAAAGGAAACGGTCCGGCATCATTATTTTTAAAGGAAAATGGACAAAATATATGGTTATATGATTTTGATAATTTTAGATACATTGAAAATCTTAATCTCCAGCCTGGGAAATATATGATTTCATTTAGAAATAGCAGATCTAATAGCATGGCACACACTATTATTAAAGAATTTAAAATTTCTTCAGGACAAAATTTAAACTTAAACTTATAAACATGGAAATAGATATTTTAGGAAAAAACGACACCAGATCAGGTTTTGGTGCTGGCCTATCCTATTTAGGTGAAACAAATCCTAATGTGGTTGCATTATGTGCAGATTTAACAGGGTCATTAAAAATGAATGATTTCCAAAATAAATTTCCTGAGCGATTTTTTCAAGTTGGTATTGCGGAGGCAAATATGATGGGAATTGCAGCTGGTTTGACGATTGGTGGAAAAATTCCATTTACTGGAACATTTGCAAATTTTTCTACTAGTCGAGTCTATGACCAAGTAAGACAATCTATAGCCTATTCAGGGAAAAATGTAAAAATTTGTGCCTCACATGCTGGACTTACACTAGGAGAAGATGGAGCAACTCATCAGGTTTTAGAAGATATTGGCATGATGAAAATGCTTCCAGGCATGACAGTAATTAATCCATGTGATTATAATCAAACAAAAGCAGCAACTATTGCTGTAGCAGACCATGTTGGCCCTGTTTATCTACGATTTGGCAGACCAAAAGTGCCCATATTTATTCCCGAAAATCAAAAGTTTGAAATAGGAAAAGGATTATTACTAAATGAGGGAACAGATATATCTATTTTTGCAACAGGACATTTAGTATGGGAAGCAATTGAAGCCGTAAAAGAACTTAAGAACAAAGGCGTTTCAGCCGAACTAATTAATATCCACACGATAAAACCTTTAGATGAAGAATGTATATTATCTTCTGTATCCAAAACAAAGTGTGTTGTATCTGCGGAGGAACATCAAATTGCAGGTGGTTTGGGCGAATCGATTGCCAAAGTTTTGGCAAGCAATTCACCGGC
Source organism: uncultured Bacteroidota bacterium (assembly GCA_902536695.1). GTDB lineage: Bacteria > Bacteroidota > Bacteroidia > Flavobacteriales_D > Parvicellaceae. The sequence continues at coordinate 23,989 of CACAYQ010000007.1, forward strand.
TCCAATGGAATTTGTTGCCGTTAACGATAAATTTGGAGAAAGTGGTAAACCAGCAGATTTAATGAAAAAATACGGTTTACATTCATCTAATATCGTTGACGCCACTCTTCGTGTTTTGAAACGTAAATAAATTTATTTAATACGATTTACATATATATGGAAAAGTAATTATCCATATTTGAAATCATCTACTTTTATCAAAATCCTACAATTTACTGGATAGTAAATATTTATTTTATGTAATCAAATATTATGTGTTGAATAAATTATGTATTATCTTGATGTAGATTTTAAAGGTTTTTATTTTGAAAAAATTTACATTTTTACTTATAAAATGCTTTTTATTGAATGTTATTTTATCTCAAACGAATCCATGCGGATATGTTTCTTTTTTAAATGACACCTCGATTTGTTTTAATGACTCTGTAGATATTGTTGCAAGTGGTGGAATTTCTTATGCATGGTACCCTAATTACAATATTTCAGATACTACCGTATCAAATCCACAAGTTTTTAATCATGTTGACACTACATATTATGTAGAAATTACAGATAATAACGGATGCGTAATTACAGACTCAATTGCTATTTCTGTAAACATGTTACCATCTGTAAATGTTCAAGGAATTGACACCATTTGTGATGGTTCTTCTACACAACTCATAGGTACAGGTGCATTATCATACAGTTGGTCTCCTCCCCATAGTTTAACAAATTCAAGCATCCCATATCCAAGCGCTAATCCAAATACAAACACCAACTATATTGTTACAGGTACTGATGCTAATGGTTGTGTTAATAGAGATACCATTTCAGTTGTGGTTTTACCACTTCCAAATGTTGAGGCTGGCAATGATACAACTATTTGTCCAGGATTATCCGTACAGCTTAATGCAACAGGAGGTGATACTTATCAGTGGTTAACAACTGTCAACTTAAGTAATTATTTAATTTCTAACCCAGTAGCCACACCCAATACATTAACAAGTTATGTGGTAAGAGCTACAGATGTGAATGGGTGTTTAAATACGGACACTATAAGAGTAGCCTTACATGATTCGGCTAATGCTGATGCTGGATTTAATGTTAGTGCTTGTTATGGTGATGCGATTCAACTAAACGCTTCGGGTGGTGTTTCTTATTCATGGGAGCCTAATTATTTTTTAAATCACCCTACTCTAGCAAATCCGCTGGCTTTCCCAAATGATGATATGGTTTTTACAGTTCAAGTTACTGACATTAATGGATGTACTGACTTTGATAGTTTGAATATTTCTGTTTTTGTTGCCCATGCTGGTGATGATGCCATTATTTGTGAGGGTGATTCTATTCTAAGAAGTATTGGAGGTGATCCGGCTACTACCTTTAATTGGTCACCAACGGATGGTGTTTCTGATCCAACTATCTACAACCCTACTCTTTCGCCTTCCATTCCTACGCAATATATAGTTAATATTGAGAATGCTGGTGGATGTAATTACACTGATACAGTTTTTATTAATGTATCTAATCCAATACCCACTTTTGATACTATCTTAAGTCCTGGTTGTAATGGAGTCTATGCTGAGTTTGTTAATACCTCGAATAGTGAATTTGGGGTTACATGGAATTTTAATAATGGAGATTACACTACAGATAATAAAGTAGAAAAAGTATTTAATTTTGAAAGTAGTTTCAGTGCTACACTTACAGTTCAAGATTCATTGAATTGTACAAACAGCATAGATATTAATATAGATACGGATTTATTTGAAAATTATTTTGATATCTACTATCCTAATGTATTCACTCCTAACAGTGATGGTGAAAATGACCTTTTTATCGTTGAAGTTCCTGGGAGAATAAATCAATGTACAGAATTAATTATCTACAATAGATTTGGTGAAATTCAATTTATTTCAACAGGTAATAATTTGAAATGGGATGGAAGAAACAATGTTGGTCTTGAACTACCTAATGGAAAATACTTCTTTACATTAAATGTCAAAAATGGCTTCTTTAGCCAAAGTGGAACGCTTTATAAATTTCAATAAAATACTTCATTTACTTAACTCTAATTAAGTAATTTTATATTGTGAAACTAGTATACTGGATTAAAGCTGCTAGACTTAGGACACTTCCACTTGCATTTTCTTGCATATTAATGGGCGCTGCCATAGCTAAAATTTGCTCCTTCGAATTTTCAATTATTAAGTTAATTTTAGCTCTTTTTACTACTCTTTTTCTTCAAATACTTTCAAATTTTGCAAACGATTACGGAGATGGAATTAAAGGTAGCGATCAGTACAGACAAACAAATGATAGGATGGTTCAAACTGGGAAAATTTCAAAAAAAGAAATGAAAAGAGGTATAATTATTATGAGTATTTCTGGTTTTTTTTCTGGACTATTATTGATATTTTTTTCTTTTCCTTTAGAAGACACATATAAAATTTTGCTTTTTCTGGTACTAGGAGTTTTAGCCATTGTTGCAGCTATTAAATATACAGTAGGAAGAGCTGCATATGGATATTATGGATTAGGGGATTTATTCGTATTCCTATTTTTTGGAATTGTTGGTGTATTTGGAAGTTTTTTTCTATTTACTCAAGAAATAAACATCTTAGCAGTTCCAGGGTCATTATATATTGGTTCTCTAAGTTGTGCGGTACTAAATCTCAACAACATGAGGGATATTGAAAACGACATTAAGTCTAACAAGCAGACATTTGCGGTATTATTAGGCCAAAAGAAATCAAAAATTTATCATTACTTTTTAATTATTACAGCATTTATATCTCTAGTTTTTTTACTTATTAGTTCTGGAAATAAATTGTATTATTTATCCATTTTACCCTTTGTAATTTGCCTGATTAATATTCTTAGTGTGTATAAGAATAAAAATCCTCAAGATTTAGATGGAGAGCTTAAAAAGGTTGCATTAAGCTGTTTTATTACTAGTCTAATGTTATACGTTACTGGAATAATTATCTGATTCCTTCTTGATCTAACCAATTCGTGTATTTTTTTTGATTCTTCATGTGATCTTTGTAAGAAGATGCAAAACTATGGTTTGCATTATATGACGGATAGGCACACATAAATAGGTAATCATGCTCCTCAAAATTTAATACAGCATCAATTACTGAGGTCTCAGGAATATAAATAGCACCAGGTGGTAAACCATGGTGTAAATAAGTATTATAAGGTGAATCTACCTTCAAATGTTTGTTGAGCACTCTTTTAAGTTCAGGATTATTTAAGGCATATTTTACAGTAGGATCTGCCTGTAACTTCATACCCAATTTTAGCCTATTTAAATATAATCCAGCTATGGTTCTGTGTTCTTCAAAATTTGATTGCTGCTCTAACTGAACAATGGAAGCTAATACCGTAATTTCCGATGGTTTTAAGTTCAATTTATTGGCTTTATTTATACGACTATCATTCCAGAATTTTTTGTAATTCTTAGCTAGTAAATCTAATAAGTTATCAGGGGTTGTATTTTTATAAACTTCTAGGGTTGTCGGAAGAAAGAAAGTAGAAAAAATGACTGAACTAAAACCAAATTTTTGATGAGTTAATGGATCATTAAACTTGTTTATCAAAACTTCGGCTGTTAAATCTGTTTGCTTTGCTATTTTGGTGGCAAGATCGTTCAAATTCCTACAAGAAGGAATATGTAAATCAATGATGTTTTGATTTCTCATTAAGAAAATTTGATTGACTAATGTATTCGCACTCCATATTTTTTGTAAAGTGTATTTACCCGCAACCAATGTGTCATTATCATAGTTTTTAAATTCGATTAATGACTTTAAACTGTAAGCTGAGTCCATGAGTTTATTAGTTATTAAAACACTATCTAATTTAGACATGGATACATCTTCTGAAATTTTAAATGTTTCAGATGAACTATTAAATTTAAGTACTCTTTTATCCCTGAGTTTATAAAGCTCATAGTATGGCTTAATGAAGTATAGTAGTATAGCTATAGATACTAATGAAAAAAATATCTTTATAATTCTCGTCAAATTACTTTAGTTGATGTAGCATATAGTCGCTGTATTCAAAAAGTTTGACGACTTTATTTTCAAAACCATTATTAGAACCAATTTGTCTGTAGTCACAATAATTATAATGGCCTTGAAGTGGGATTTTAACTACTTCTTTCTCAACCGGGTAAAGTGTATTAATCATTGACATCAACAGATCATATCCTAGAAATGCATTTTCCTGGGGACTCATTTTAAATGTATCTTGATAGTCTTCCATGAAATTTATAGTTTTCTCATTACTATAATCAATTCTACCTTTTGATGTGAACTTCAACCTGAAATTATTTTTATACTTAATATCAATAGAGTTCATTTTAAAAAGTTCTTGAAAACCAATGATAGAAAATTTAGTTCGAAAGAATTTTTCAGAATTAGATAACTCTAATAAATCATTGAAAACAAACGTCAAAAATGGAATATCAGACGCAGCCACAACAAATAAATTTTCTTTTTTAGTGTCTACTTCATTTCTTACCGTGGATGTAGATTTTCCTCTGTAAAGTCTTAAAAATGACAATGTATCTACAGCTGTTATGGAATCATTAACTACAATGGTATCTGCGTAATTTTCAGCTATAACCTTGGCATATGTATAACTTTTTTTATCCTCTCCATTTGAGATGAGAATGATGTTGTAATCTGATTTCACCTGTTTCAAATAAGAACCAATTTTAGCTGACTGTGTTACCTTAGAAGGGAAATATTTAAATAAATCAGGATACATGAATAAAGCCTGATTGGGAATGTCAAAAGGAGTAATCATAGGAATTGAGTAGAATCTTGAAAAATTCCTCACTTTTTTGATATTTGTAGATAACACAGGACCTATTATAAGATTTGATTTTTTAAATGTAGAATCATCTAATATTCGATTAATAACAGCAGTATCGTACTGTGTATCAAATACATTTAGGTCTATTTGATAACCTTTCTTTTTTAGTTCATTTAAAGCTATTAATACTCCATTATATAAATCAACTGAGTTTATAGTTTTACTATTTAAATTACATAGATTTGGATCTAAACCATTTGCCATTAAAGAATCAGCATCTTCAAACATAAATGGTAATAGCAAGGAAATGGTTAACTTATTGCTTATAAATACAGAAGACTCTAAAAGACTAATTGTATCCTGTAATCTTTGAATAGAATCTATATTACAATCTTTAAGTCTGTAAATGATTTTTATAGACATCCCCTTTTGTAATCCCTTTTCTTCTAGATCTGGATTGTTTTTTAGAATAGAATTTAAAGAAACCTCATATAAATTAGCTATCCCATATAATGTTTCCTTTCGTCTGACTCTGTGAATAACAATTGTATCGCAAGAATTGAGTAAGGGATGAGGCGGGTGTTTCACCAATGGTTTTACTGCATTGGCCGTGTCTGCAGGAATATTTGGTATCAAGATAACTTGATCAATATTTAAATGGATATCTTCCAAATGATTATATGTTTTAATCAAATCTACCTCTACACCATATTTTTTAGCAATTGACCATAATGTTTCACCTGAAACTACAATGTGTTGATTTGAAATAGAATCAGAACTTTGTTGACTACTATCTGATTTTATCAAAATAGGAATTTTAACGTACTCCCCCCTATTTAAACCGTTACTTGCAGAAGTATTGAATTCGAAGAAAACATTTAAATCAATATTGTATTTTTTAGCAATACCATAGCTGGTTTCTCCTTTTTCCACTTGATGAAGAACGAATTTTGTGGTATCATAGGATTGAGCAAAGGATACGAAGTTTGTAAATACAAAACTCAATGTAAATATGCGGTGATATATGTATTTTCTTATTCCCATTCTATAGTCGCAGGAGGTTTAGAACTAATATCATAGGTTACTCTGTTTATACCAGAAACCCGGTTAATAATCTGATTTGATATATCTGCCAAAAAATCATACGGTAAATGGCACCAATCTGCTGTCATCCCATCTGTTGAAGTTACCGCTCTTAATGCAACCGCGTTTTCATACGTTCGTTCATCGCCCATAACTCCTACAGATTGAACAGGGAGTAATATAGCACCTGCTTGCCAAACATCATCATAAAGTCCACTTGTTTTCAATCCATTAATAAATATATGATCTACCTCTTGCAAAATCTGTACCTTTTTTTCAGAAACTTCACCTAGAATACGAATTCCAAGTCCAGGGCCTGGAAATGGATGTCTATTTAAAATTATCTCAGGAAGATTAATAGATTTCCCAACACGTCTTACTTCATCTTTAAATAATGTTTTTAGCGGTTCAATTATTTTTAATTTCATGTAGTCAGGTAATCCACCTACATTATGATGAGACTTTATGGTTGCAGATGGGCCATTAACTGAAACAGACTCAATAATATCAGGGTAAATAGTACCTTGAGCTAACCATTTTACATTTGAGATTTTTTGAGCTTCTTCATCAAACACATCGATAAAAGTTTTTCCAATGGCTTTTCTTTTATCTTCAGGGTCAGTAAGACCATGTAAACTATTATAAAAAAGTTGTTTTGCATCAACCCCTTTTACATTTAAACCTAAAGATTTATATTTATCTAGAACGTCTGTAAATTCATTCTTTCGTAAGAGTCCATTATCTACAAAAATACAGGTCAATTGTTCGCCAATCGCTCTATGTAGTAACAAAGCGGCTACACTTGAATCTACTCCACCACTTAGGCCTAATACTACATTTTCTTTTTTTACCGTTTCTCTGATTTCCGATATGGTACTCTCCACAAATGAATTGGGAGTCCAAGTTTGGGATGCATTTGCAATATGCACCACGAAATTTTCAATTAATTTTTTTCCATCAGTTGAATGATATACTTCAGGGTGAAATTGTATACCCCAGATTTGTTGATTAACAAATCTGTATGCTGCGTTCTTTACATCTTGGGTACTTCCTAAATTAATCACACTTTTTGGTGTTTCAGTAATTGTATCTCCATGTGACATCCAGACTTGACTTTCAGCAGACATACCATTTAAGAGAGGATCACTTTGCATGGAAATTTGAAGTTTAGCTCTGCCATATTCTCTAGTATCAGATTTTTCAACATTTCCACCATAATGGTGAATTAACCATTGTGCTCCATAACAAATTCCTAATAGCGGGATCTCGTTGATTACACCGTCTAAATTGGGCATAGGTGCATCTTGTTGTCTGACTGAAGAAGGACTACCCGATAGAATAACGCCCTTAACGTTATCTAATGAAGGTATTTTATTATAGGGATGTATTTCACAATACACATTGAGCTCTCTGATTCTTCTAGCAATTAATTGAGTGTATTGTGAACCAAAATCTAATATTAGAATTTTATCAATCATATGCAAATCTAATCAACGCTGTCAAATAGTGTAAAATTTGTATTTTTTTTTGTTGAAAATAAATGGTTAATTACTTTTATTTACGGATGATCAAAAAACCAACTTTAATCGTAATTGCTGGACCTACAGCAGTAGGAAAGACATCAATGTGTATCGAGCTTGCGAAACATTTTAATTGTTCCATTATCTCGTGCGATAGCAGACAATTTTACCGAGAGTTAAATATCGGTGTTGCAAAACCAAATGACAACGAACTCATTGAGGTAAAACATCATTTTATCGGACAAAAATCCATTGAAAATTTATATTCAGCTGGTGAATTTGAGGTGGATGTCATAAACTTTTTAAAACATTACTTTAAGAGTAATGATTTAATTATTATGACTGGAGGTTCAGGAATGTATATAGACGCAGTATGTAGTGGATTAGATGAAATTCCACGCGATGAAAAAGTTAGAGAAGAATTAAATATTCAATATGAAAAGTATGGAATAAAATACATACAAGAAAAATTAAAACAGTTGGATCCAACTCATTACCAAAGTGTAGACATAAAAAACCCACAACGTATCATAAGAGCCATTGAAGTTTGCCTAACGACTAATAAACCCTATTCTTCATTTCTAAACAGAAGCTCAAAAAAAAGACCTTTCAAAATAGTTAAAATATTGTTGCATTTACCCAAGAATAAATTGCATTATAATATTGAAAAAAGATGTGAAATAATGATTAAAAAAGGATTGATTGAGGAAGCAGAGAGTTTACTTTCCAAAAAGCACTACAATGCACTAAATACAGTAGGTTATAAAGAATTATTTGATCATTTTGAAACCAATACTAATATGGAAGAAGCTGTTAATAAAATCATATCAAACACTAAAAAATATGCAAAAAGACAAATGACATGGTTTAAAAAAGATGATGACTACTATTGGGTTAACAATGAAGACTTAAATGTAGCTAAAAGCAAAATCATTAGTCACATACAATCATCTATGAGTTGAAAGTTCATAATTCTTTTTGTAAAAATAAATTATAAATTATTCCATCAGACAAGCCTACTTTAGGAACAATTATTTGGTTTGCCCCGGTAGAACTCATCACCATTTTATAGATTTCACCTGATGGAACAATTACATCTGCTCTATCCGGTTTAAGCTTCAAGACACGAATTCTATCTTCATAGCTAAATGATGATATATATTTTATTATTTCATTTAAGCTTTTGTAGGTCATAGGTTGGTCAAAGTTATGTTTACTTAAGTTGTAAAGTTTATTTATGCTTCCCCCTGTACCTATGGCTGAGATCTCTTCATTTTTTGAATAGTTGTCATTCAGCCAAGATTTCATTTGAATTTTTACTTTTTCAGCTTCATTCCCACTTAAATACCTCACAGATCCGATATTAAAAGATTTTGATGAAGTCTTCACATTGTTTTGAATTAGTGATAGTTCAGTACTACCACCACCTACGTCAATGAATATATAATTCTTTTCTAGGTCAATAGATGACAAATGAAAGTTGGAAAATATCATTTTTGCCTCTTCTTTTCCAGAAATTACTTCTAAATCTATTCCGGTGTTATGAAGTATACTTTCACAAATATCATGTCGGTTTTCAGCTTCTCTCATTGCACTAGTCGCACATGCTCTGTAAAAATCAACTTCATTAATCTTCATAAGAAGTTTAAAAGCTTTAAAAGCATCAATAAGTTTACTTTTTGTTTTTTCTGTGACATAACCTTTAGAGAACACATCTTTACCTAACCGTAAAGGAATTCTCGTTAAAGAAATTTTCTTAAAATAAAAGTCATTTTTACTGACAACTTTAGATTCTTCAATAAGTAATCTTATAGCGTTTGAGCCAATATCTATCGCTGCAAATATCATCTTATTCTAAATATATAATTTTTAATGTGGATTATCAATTATAGTTCGCTATGTGTATATTTACTTTTTATTTCTTTATGGAAAAAGCACATCCATGGTCATCTTTTAAATCTTCAAGTCCATCTGAATGGAGAGATAAAATTCTTAATGACTTAAAAGGCAAACCAATTGACAGTTTAACATGGAATACAACTTATGGTAGAATTGATCCAACTGAAATTTCTGATCATTTCAACGAAATTTCATTCAAATCTACTGAAGAAATATCCTGGGAATTTAATGCTGATTTAGCATTGAATACTAACATTCTTGAGGTGCTTAATAATGGTGCAAATTCCATTTATTTGAACAACATCCCTTATAAAGAAAATATTTTCTCAAGTGTGATGAACGATATTATACACACACATGTAAATATCAATGAGCTTAGCGCTGAAGATCAATATTCATGGATTAATTGGGCTCAAGCAAATGACTTCTCTGGATCTATTAGAAATACTATTCATCCATCTCATCTACTTCAAAATGATTTTGTACAAAACTCTGAAAATTTTAAGAAGTTAAATGGGAAATTGGAAGACCATGTAATGAACTGTTTATTTATTGATGGTGATTATTTTTCAAATCGAATTTTTGAGATAGACTATGAACTTGCTTGGTTATGTTCTTATTTAAATGAGCTGATTGAATATTATCTCATTAATAAAATAGTTATTCCAAAGAAAATAATTATTTCTACTTCTTTAGGAACTACCTTATTTGAAAATATAGCTAAAATAAAATCTCTCATTGTACTAGCAAATACCATAATAAAGGTTCATAATTTAGATTGTGCTATTGAAATAGAAACCTCTTTCAATCAAGTAGACATTAGCCCAATTGAAAAAGAGCATCATATTCTAAGGTTAACTGTAGCTTGTATGTCCAGTACCCTTTCAGGTTCGAAAAGATTTAAATTAGGTTCAAAAGATGCCATTTTTGATGGTGATTATTGGAACAAAATTGCATGTAACATTCCTATCATTTTAAAAGAAGAATCTTATTTGTTTAGGAATATAGACGCAACCAAAGGTTGTTATATTATAAATCAATTAGAAAAAAAGTTAGCTGATTCTTCATGGAGTAAATTCAAAATGATTGAATCAAATGGAGGTTTCAGATCAACAAATAATAAAAAGCAATTTAATGAGGTTGTTGAAGAAAATAGCAAGAAAAGACTGCATGCTTTAAAGGAGAATAAAAAAATGATAATCGGTTTTAATGCTTTTTCAACTGCTGAAGATCAAATTCAATTTAATAATGAAATGAAAACCCCCTTATATCTTCAAGATTTAATTTCATGAGAAAATCCTTTGAACATATACATTTAGATTTCCAATCAAAAAAAAGTCAAAAATTATCTCATCAAGAATATCATTCTGGGATCCCTCCCTTCTTAAGAGGACCATATTCTACCATGTATCTTAGCCGACCCTGGACTATTAGACAATATGCTGGTTTTAGTACCGCAAAAGCTTCTAATGAATTCTACAGAAAAAACCTAGCTGCAGGACAAAAAGGACTTTCAGTTGCATTTGATTTGCCTACTCATAGAGGATATGATTCAGATCATAAAAGAGTTACAGGCGATGTGGGAAAAGCTGGTGTAGCAATTGATACCGTGGAAGATATGAAGGTATTATTTGATCAGATCCCTCTAGATAAGATGTCAGTCTCCATGACTATGAATGGGGCTGTTATACCTGTTATGGCATTTTACATTGTTGCAGCTATGGAACAAGGTGTGGACTTAAAAAGTTTATCAGGAACAATACAGAACGATATACTTAAAGAGTTCATGGTAAGAAATACCTACATATATCCACCATCACACAGCATGAGGTTAATTGGTGATATTTTTCAATACACTTCTAAGAATATGCCAAAATTCAATTCCATCAGCATATCTGGTTATCATATGCATGAGGCAGGTGCTAGCGCTGAAATAGAACTAGCCTATACTTTAGCTGACGGTCTAGAATATATACGAACAGGAATTAATGCTGGTCTGGCTATTGATGATTTTGCTCCTAGATTGTCTTTTTTTTGGGGGATTGGGATGAATCACTTTAGAGAAGTTGCAAAAATGAGAGCTGCTCGATTGTTATGGGCTAAAATTATAAAAGATTTCAATCCTAAAAACCCAAAGTCAATGGCGCTGAGGACTCATTCACAAACATCAGGATGGAGTCTGACGGAGCAAGATCCATACAACAATGTTACAAGAACATGTGTTGAGGCCATTTCTGCAGTTTTGGGGGGAACACAATCATTGCATACCAATTCACTTGATGAAGCTATTGCCTTACCAAGTGAATATGCTGCTAAAATTGCTAGAAACACGCAATTATTTATTCAAAACGAAACTGATATTACTAAGATGATAGATCCTTGGGGTGGTTCTGAATACGTTGAAAAACTTACGGAGGAAATAGCGCTTAATGCCTGGGAGTTGATAAAAGAAGTAGAAGACTTAGGTGGGATGACAAAAGCAATTGAGTCAGGACTACCAAAAATGAGAATTGAGGAATCTGCTGCCATCAGACAAGCAAGAATTGACAGTAACAAAGAACTCATTATTGGTGTAAATTCATACCAATCCAAGACTGAACCTGATATTGAAACTCTTGAAGTAGATAATAAAAAGGTGATAGAGAGCCAAGTTGAAAGATTAAAAACAATCAAGAATAACAGGGACCACATTAAAGTTCAAAAGGCACTAGATGCTATAACTAAATGTGCTAATGAACAAAATGGTAATTTATTAGAGCTTGCAGTTAACGCAGCCAAAGAAAGAGCCACACTGGGGGAAATATCTAATGCAATGGAACAGGTATTTGGTAGATATCAAGCTACTGTAAAAACAATTTCAGGTGTATATTCAAATGAACTTATGAACGATGAAAATTATATTAAAGCTCTAGACTTAGCAAAGCAATTTGAAACTAAATCAGGAAGAAGACCTAGAATTATGATAGCGAAGATGGGGCAAGATGGACACGATAGAGGAGCTAAAATAGTTGCAACTTCATTCGCTGATATTGGATTTGATGTGGATGTGGGTCCATTATTTCAGACCCCATTTGAAGCAGCAAAACAAGCCATTGAAAATGATGTTCATATTATTGGTATTTCGTCTCTTGCTGCAGGGCATAAAACATTAGTTCCTGAGGTAATTAAGGAATTAAAAAATCAAAAAAGAGAAGATATCATGGTCATAGTTGGTGGTGTTATTCCTAAAAAAGATTATGATTATTTATTTGATGAGGGAGTAGCAGCTGTTTTTGGACCAGGGACTAATATTCCTAAAGCCGCTCAAGAAATTATAACCATTATGCTAAATGGCATTAACTCTTAGAAATGAAGCCAATTAAAATCAGAAGTTTGAATTACCCTGCTAAAATTCTTTTAGCATGGAAAGAAGCCATTGGGGGAAATAAAGAAATTAGATCATTCCTACTTAAAAGTAAGTACAAGGAACTGGGAGTTTTTTGTTTTGCACTGATGAACGATAAATCATCAAGAGAGTGGCTATTAAAAAATAATTATGCTCATTTACTAGCATTGATACATGGAGTTGAAGGAAAGACAGATGCTTGGTATTGGCTTAAGAAAAATGAATTTACCACGTTATTTCATATGGCAAGAGGAGGTGACTCGTGGAAAGAATCATTAGATTGGTTAAAAGAAAGAGATAAGATTTTATATGGAATAACTCTGCAAATGGAAAAAATAAAAGATGAGATTGATGAGAAAAACAATGATCCTCACAAAATCAATCCCTAATTATTTTATTATCTCAAGAACTTCAGCCGCTTCTATTATCTCATTAAGCGTACTATCATTTTCTACTTGTTCATCAGAACTTGAATCTGATGCTTGATCTGTTATTTGAGGTTCATCAGCCTCTATGTCATGATGTGATTCATCCGATGAATGCTTGGCATGAACATCATCTACTTCTATATGTTCTTCATGGCTACTATCTCCCGTAAACATGATAAAACCAAAATATCCACCTACAGCAAGTAGTAATACAATAAGTGATATTAAAATGAGTTTCTTCTTAGTTTTAGGTGGATTTGAAACTTCAATATTTTCGGAAGATTCTGAAGCAACATCGTCATTATCTATAGCAGAAGGGCGTACAGGTTTACTAGTTTCAATAGATTTATTGATTTCCTTGTAAACAAGCTTAGATGGTCCACCCTTTTGATATATTTCTTCTAACCTTTTAAAAACTGCGTCTTCATCCTGTCTAAAGTTTCTTGCTATTTGTTTAGCTAAGTAAAGTCGATCGGGGTCATTTTTTTTAAAAAAATCTTTTAATCTTTTTTGATAGGACATGATGTAATTTTTTGTTCAGTTAAATATATAAATTTAGATGACTTAACTTTATCTAATATTCTAAAACTTTCAGGATAATGAGAAAAATCGCTCTAGTTATACAGGGAGGTACACTCAGAACTATTTTTACTGCTGGTGTGTTGGATGGATTTATGAGTTTACGTTTCTTCCCTTTCCAATATATGGTTGGAGTTTCAGGTGGAGCGATGTGTTTGGCCTATTATGTAAGTCGACAACGTAAATGTGCGTATGATATCTTTAAACATATTTTTGATGATGAAAAATTCATCAATTGGAAAAATATGTTCTCTGAACAAGGAATGATAAATTTAGAATACTTAGTTCAATACGCTAAAAGCAGACATCATATTAACATGAGAAAGTTTAGACGATTTTCAACAAACAGATTAGTTGAAATTGTAACCACATCATACTATACAGGTAAACCCATTTACATTGTTCCAAATACAACTAATTTATTTGATGTAATAAAAGCAAGTGCAACCCTACCATTTTTAACTAAAGGTGTACAAGTGGTTGATGACCGCATAAAGTTATTGGATGGAGGATGGAGTGACCCAATACCTGTAAAAAGAGCCATTAAATTGGGATATAAGGAGATTGTAGTTATTAGAACCTATCCTAAAGAACATAGAGAAAATTGGACCTACATGAACAAATTTGGAAGTTATTGGCATAAAAACAATCCTGAGTTAAGTAAAACATTTGACTCTGACCATATTAAATATAATGAAATTGCTAACTTTTTGGAAACAGACCTATATCCAATAAAAATTCATCAGATCATACCCGAAAATTATCTTGAAACTACAAGTTACTCTACAAGTCAAAAAAAACTTCAAATTGATTATAGACATGGCTTTGAATTGGGTGTTGAAATGGCCTTAAAATTGAAAAGAAATATATTTAGAAAGAAAATTGAATGAGATAGCCAGCATGTCTTCTTACATTAAAGACTGTATCATTGTCAAACAAAAGATATTGTCCTTTTATACCTACTAGTTTTTCTTCAATTTGAGGTACTTTATCAAGTGTTACTGATTTCACTTTTGTAGGGTACTTAATCACAGGGAAATTTACCTTATTAATCTCGCTATCGCGAGTCACATATTTTTTAAGCTCATCTTCTAAATGGTTAGTTAGCTCATTTTTAACTTCAATGAGAGAACTTTCTGATAAATTATTTTGGAGCATTTTCCGCCAGTTCGTTTTGTCGCTAATGTGTTTTTTAAGGGTAACTTCTATTAATCCAGCCGCTTGTCTGTAAGGAGTTTTTGCTAAGATCAATGCCTCAACAGCTCCCTGATCAATCCACCTATATGGTATTTGAGTTTCTCTGGTAACTCCTACCTTAATACCCGCTGTTTTAGAAAGATAAACAATATGTGGTTGCATATGGTGTGCCATTTCCCAATCGTAATCTCTTAATGCCACACCTTCATGGATTCTACTTAATTCTGGTCGAATAATACTTTCAACAGCAAGAGGAGATGATTTAAATGCATCATAGGACATCCCATCACCATACGTTTTATTGATTTTTTTTCCACTTACGACACAGTTTATTATACCGGAATAAGAGATATTAATGGTAGAACCAATAAGATGATTTAAACTTATACTTTCAGAAAAAGAGATTTTATCATATAAAGGAATTTCATAGTGAACTTCTTCGTGGAGCTCACTAGTCATTTTCCTTAAATTACCATAATGTATCATGGAGTAGCAGTAGGTTAATTAGCTGCTTCAAGAAGGGCTTTTATTCGCTTGTAATTTTCCATGTCATCCATGTTCGCATAAATGATTTTCAGAACTGATAATGTATTTTTATCATTTGGAGTGAAAGTAAGTACTTTTTCAAGGTATGGAATTCCTTTTTGCATGGTTTCTTGTCCTCTCTTCATTTCCTGCTCATACTTTTCTCCATCATAATCATTTGCAATAGATTGAATTTCTTGAGATTCATTCACATACAAAGCACCTAAATTATAGTAAGCATCTACATATTTATCATCTAACTCTATGGCGCTTTTGTATCCTGTTACGGCTTTTTCAATGTATTCAAAGGCTTTCTCGTGATTTTTTGCTTCATGTTCTGTTTTGGCTAAATTATCATACGTTACCCCAATGTTAAAATGAAGTATTTTATTTGTAGGATCAGCTTCAATAGCGTTTTGTAGGGCTTGCTGGGCCTTTTCGTTATCTCCTTTATTATACCAAAAGTTGAATTCTTCTACATTCAACACGAAATCATTGGGAAACTTATTTTTTCCTTCTTCAATAACAGAAAGTATTTTTTGATCATCCTTGTTTTCGTTTTTAGGAGAATTTAAAACTCTTATCATAGATTGATACATTTCAGCACCTTTACCGTAATTATTATCCGCACACATTTTATAGTAATTAAAAGCTTCATCAAAACGATTTAAGTTTTCCGCTGCTAGAGCTGCATTAATCATGGCTAACGTATCAGGCTTGCTTAAAACATCGTACATTTTAACTGATCCGTCAAATGCATCATAAGCAGCCTCAAAATTTTTCTGATTAAACATTTCTGCACCAGCGTTGAACATCATAGCTCTCAAACTCTCAATTCTTCTATTTACATCGCTTTTCCACTGGTTTTTTGTGTCTAATTCAATACATTTTTTCAAAGATCCAAAGGAAGCTAATTCAAGCTGTTCTTCTTCCATCGCCTCCAGTTCTTTCATTATACCTTCATCCATTGATGCCATCATGATATAATCTAAATATATCATACCTCTGTAATAATACATTTTAGTTTCGTCTTTTAACTTTAGTACAGGAGATTCTGTTTGTTTAGCGAAAGATTCATCAATGGCTTTTTTGGCTTTGAGTAATACAGATTTATTAGATTCCAATTGATCAGGTTGCATCATCCAAGCCTTACTGAAATTGTTTTTGTATTCAGTAGCAGCTTCAGTAAGTTGTAATTTTTGCGCATTACCATTTAGTAAAATAGCAATACCAACTGCTGTTAATATATTTTTATTCATCTTGTTTTAGTTATTCGTTATCAATAATGTTGCCAGAATCTTCGTTAGATTCATTATCCATCATATTTTCTTCATCTTCATCACGTTCCACTTTAGCTACAGCAGCAATATGATCACTTCCTTTTAAATTGATCAATTTCACTCCTTGGGTTGCACGGCCTTGTGATCTAATATCTGCCACATGCATTCTAATGGTAATTCCTGATTTATTGATTATCATTAAATCATCTTCATCTGTTACATCTTTTATGGCGATTAGATTTCCTGTTTTGTCTGTGATATTCAAGGTCTTAACACCTTTACCTCCACGATTTGTTACTCTATAAATAGGCTCATCTGTTTCTGGATCATTCAAGTAAGTTCTTTTACCGTATCCATTTTCAGATACCACTAAAACTGTTTTTGAAAAATCTTCTACCGTCACCATACCAACTACTTCATCAGATTCTGTCATGGATATTCCTCTAACTCCTGATGCCGTTCTTCCCATTGGCCTTACAGTGGATTCGTTGAAACGAATGGCTCTACCAGACTTGATTGCCAATAAAATTTCATTTTCGCCATTGGTAAGTTTAGCTTCCAGTAATTCATCACCCTCCCTAATTCCTATGGCATTAATTCCATTAGTTCTAGGTCTAGAATAAGCATCTAAACTTGTTTTCTTAATGACTCCTTTTTTTGTACACATTACAATGAAGTTATTAGTAATGTATTCTTCATCTTTTAGATCCTTAACCACTACGTAAGCTTTCACTTTATCATCCTGTTCTATATTGATTAAGTTTTGAATTGCTCTTCCTTTTGCAGCTTTGTTTCCTTCTGGAACTTCAAATATTCTCATCCAGAAACATCTGCCCTTTTCAGTAAAAATTAAAAGCCAATTATGATTGGTAGCTACGAATAGTTTCTCTAAGAAATCTTTTTCTCTAGTTGAAGATCCCTTTGAACCTACTCCTCCTCTGTTTTGAACTTTGTATTCGGTTAGGCTTGTTCTTTTAATGTATCCTGCGTGGGAAATGGTAACAGCAACTTCTTCGTTTGGAATAAGATCTTCGATTCGCATTTCATTTGCTGAATATTCAATAATTGAACGCCTTTCATCACCATAT
>CACAYQ010000008.1 GCA_902536695.1 uncultured Bacteroidota bacterium
TGAAGGACTAACTACAGGGAGACCTGTAAATCTAAATGGGCTTCAAGTTGGAATTATTACCAACGTATCTTTTGTTTCTGAGATTAATAAAAGTGTAATAGTTTCTTTTGAGTTAAATAATCCAAATCTTACCTCAATTTCTTTAGGTTCAATTATGCAGTTAAATTCAGATCTATTGTCTGGTCCTTATCTAGATATTGTGTGGAATGACACAACAGCTTACTATAACGATCAAGACACTGTTTTATCTACCGTTTCCATGGCCTTAGAAGATCAGATTAACGAAAGGTTACTTCCTTTGGAAAAGAAAACGAATGAATTGATCAGTACAGCTGATTCAGCGATTAAAACTATTGAAGCAATTTTCAGTCGAAACACAGATAATTTAGATGAATCTTTTGATGGAATTAAAAATGCTATAAGAAATTTTGAACGTGTTTCAATAAGAGTCGATACACTCATTAAAAATGAGCGAATTAGAATCAGTACAATTCTTAGCAATGTGGCTTCAATAACTACCAGTCTAAAAGAAAGTAATGAAGAAATTACTTCTATTTTAAAAAATGTGTCTGAAATTACAGATACATTAACTAATGCCGATTTAGTAGGAACCATTGAAAACGCAAAATCATCTTTAGAGGAAGTAAATGCCATTTTATATGATGTTCAACATGGTGATGGAACATTGACTCACCTTATTAAAGATTCTACCCTTTATCATCAAGTAGATGATATGTTAATAGAAGCAACACGTTTAATAGAAAATATTAAAACATACCCAAAAAAATATGTTCATTTCAGTATATTTGGTAAAAAAGACAGGCGTATTCTTGATGCTAAAGACGAAAAAGTGCTTAAAAAATTTCTTCGTGATTCATTAAATTGATTTGAATGATTAGTCAAGTGTTTTTTATACTGTTACTTATCATTGGTTTTGGCTTATTTGCTTGGAATATTCAATTCATACGTCAAAACATTAATCTTGGAAAAGATCTTGACAGATCTGATCAAAAATCCAAAAGATTAAAAACAATGTTGTTAGTTGCTTTTGGTCAACAAAAAATGTTTCAGCGAATTCTTCCTGCCATTTTTCATTTGTTCATTTATCTTGCCTTTTTACTCACTTCCACTGAACTAATTGAAATTATTGTAGATGGTGTTTTTGGCATACATCGATTTTTTCACCCATATTTGGGTTCGCTATATACTTTAATTATAAGCACCATAGAGCTTTTGTCAGTTTTAGCTTTTGTGGCTACATTGGTTTTTCTAGCTAGAAGAAATCTATTGAAAGTACCTAGATTTCAAATGTCGGAAATGTCAGGATGGCCAAAGCTGGATGGGAATATCATTCTGTATTTGGAAATTGTATTATTGATTTGTGTCTTTACCATGAATGGGGCAGACGAAGCCCTTTATCTCCAAGGTGAATCTCACCTACCTGGAGTGGGTACCTTTGGGTTTTTGGTATCCTCTTTTACAGGGCCATTATTTTTTAACTCTTTTGATGTGGAGACGCTTCATGTTTTGGAAAGAATTGGTTGGTGGGGACATATCTTGGTTGTTTTTGCCTTTCTAAATTATTTACCCATATCAAAACATTTCCACATTATTATGGCCTTCCCAAATACATATTACAGTAATCTAAATAATAAGGGTGGGTTAACCAATCTCTCAGCTGTAAAAGAAGAAGTGACCAAAATGTTTGATCCAAATTTTGACCCTTATGCTGCACCTTCTGATGGCGAGGCAGGAATGCCAGAAAGATTTGGGGCCAAAGATGTAGAAGACTTAACATGGAAAAATTTAATGGATTCCTACTCATGTACGGAATGTGGAAGGTGTACATCCGCTTGTCCAGCGAACCAAACTGGCAAAAAATTAAGCCCAAGAAAAATTATGATGGATACAAGAGATCGTCTAGACGAATTGGGTAGGGCAAAAAGAAAAAATGGTAAAGATTATCATGATGGAAAATCTTTATTAGGCGATTATGTTAGTGAAGAAGAAATCTGGGCATGTACTTCCTGTAATGCTTGTGTTCAGGAATGTCCTGTTAATATAGATCCATTATCTATCATTATTGACTTGAGAAGATATGCTGTTATGGAGGAGTCAAAAGTTCCTTCGGAATTGGCTGGCATGCTAACTAATATTGAAAATAACGGTGCACCATGGCAATTTGCACAAGCAGATCGTTTTAAATGGGCAGAAGAATAAAATTATGTCAACATTAAAAGTACCAACTGTAGCTGAAATGGTAGCTAGAAATGAACAACCTGATATTTTATTTTGGGTTGGTTGCTCTGGAAGTTTTGATGATAGAGCTAAAAAAATTACCAAGGCCATTGTCAAAATTTTGAATTATTGTAATGTAAAGTTTGCTGTACTTGGTGCAGAAGAGTCCTGTACGGGTGATCCAGCAAAGAGGGCTGGTAATGAATTTTCATTTATGATGCAGGCTATTCAAAATATAGAATTATTAAATGGATATCAAATTAAAAAAATTGTCACCGGTTGTCCACATTGCTTTAACACACTTAAAAATGAATATCCAGAACTTGGTGGAGATTTTGAAGTGATACATCACACACAGCTTATAAATCAATTGATTAGAGAAGGTAAACTGCTACTTAAAGAGGGAGGCTCATTTAATGGAAAGAAAATCACATTTCATGACCCATGTTATTTGGGAAGAGCCAATGGTGTATATGAAATACCAAGAAATGTACTAAAAAAACTGGATGCAGAACTTCAAGAAATGAAAAGATCAAAAGCAAAAGGTCTTTGTTGTGGAGCAGGCGGAGCACAAATGTTTAAAGAAGCAGAAAGCGGTGATAAAGAAGTTAACATTGAAAGAACGGAAGATGCTTTAGAAGTTAAACCTGATGTCATTGCTACAGGTTGTCCATTTTGTAATACCATGATGACAGATGGGGTGAAATATTTTGAAAAAGAAAATGAAATAGAAGTAAAGGATATTGCAGAATTAATTGCGAATGCTGCTGATCTATGATTTTTAATCACTTCTCTTCTGATTCTAGAGTCTGGTTATTTATTGCGAACCAGAAACTTAGCCCATCTCAGTGCGAACTACTTCATTCTCAATTTTCTAATTTTTGTGAAACATGGAAATCCCATGGTACACCTCTTCATGGTGAAATAAAATGTATTCATGATCAACTTATTGTATTTGGCGTCAATCAACAGAATCTATGCGGCAGATCAGTGGATGCATTGGTTCGATTTGTAAGAGAGACGGAAGGTTCTTTGGGTTTAGATTTGTTAAATAGAAATAGAATGGGATACTTAAAAAACGATGTATTCAATCCCTTTCTCTTTCGCGAAATTAAAAATCTTAAAATAAATGGTTCTATTAGTTCAACTGCAATGATTACAAATAATTTTATTGAGAAGAATGGCGAGGATTTATTTATTCCTTTAGATCAATCTCCATTTAGAGATTGAATCTTAAGTTGATACGACTTCTTTTCGTGTAACACGAATCCGTCAAGAAATAAGGATTCACTCACTTGATCTATAGGAATGGTGATGCCCTTCGGATTACTTAAAAATGAAATTTGTTTTATTCTATTTTCATCAACGTATATATTCATCCTTTCGCAGTTCACCTTGTTAAATTCCTTTATACTTTTTTTAATTTCATCATCTGAAAAGTAAATGACCTCTCCACTTTCTTTGATATGGAGTAAATTTAATTTGTTTTGTTTAAAATATCCACTTAGTTCCTGTCCTTTTATCTGATCATAATGAATGCTATCTTTTTTTGTGATTATCATACCATTATTCTCTATGTCCATACTGTAAACCACCCCTTTGAAGGTTTTAAATACAATTTCTTCCCCTGTTATTTGGTTACTATCAATCCAAATAATGGGATTTACAATACATTTCATTAATGAGTCATATTCATTGATATAAATGGAATCACAATCACCTTCAATTTGAGTGCCTTTTATTACTACATTTTTGAAACAAAACGTTTTTTTAGAAGTGCTATCATGTACATGAATAAATTGGTCAGCATAAACATGTATAGTATCTATTGAGTCGTACTGGGTCATTATAGCATGCTCCCAAATTCTTGCAGAATCCTTATTTTCATTATGGTATCCATATTGACCAATAATTACAGTTTGGCTACTATCATCAATAATTTTAACTTCTCCTTTTGCAAATGCTTCTCCTTTTTGTTCTTGGTAGAAAATACTATCGGAATAGAATTGATAATTTTTGGAATCAATAACTATATTTCCTTTGAGAGATGAAGTTTGATTATTGTTGTCAAACCACCCTTTACTACATGAAATAGTAGAGTTTCTAGATTTAATTTTTGTGTCACCAATGATATTAGTCTTTTCAGTTTCGGTGTGATAAACGAGCGTATCTGAAAAAATTTGGTAGTCAATATGCTCTAACCTTACATTTTTTTTAAAAAATAAAATCTTATTTATAGAATTAAATCTACCTACTTTACTATTTATGGTGTAATTTTTACCATGATGTTTAATTATACCTCCATCATCATAATAGGCATAATTATTATTTTGATCATAGATCAGTGAGTTTGCATTCAAAAGAATTTGATTGGTAATTAATTTTACATTTCCATATAAAAATGCTTTTTCTTCATTTCCAAAATAATGCAAGCTATCTCCGTAAAGCTTCATACTATCATTCTCTACAATTTTAATATTTGAATAGGCTATAAATGAGTTATTTCCTCTATCATAGGTAGCACTATCACAATACATAACTGAGTTATTATGTTTAAAAACTACTTGATTCCACAGTATGAGTATACTCTTGTCTTTTTTGGTGATCCCTTTACTTTGTTTTGAACTAAAGTTGATCTTTTTAGTTTTAGACTGGGAATAAGATGAAATAAAAATACAAAAACATAATATGATGCTTAAAACTCTCATACCTTTTGAAACGGATCTTATTTTAAATAATTATACGACTACCTCACAATAGTCTCCGATCGATTTGGTCCCACGGAAATAATTTTGATCGGTACCTCTAGTTCTTCTTCCAAAAATTGGATATAATTTAATAATGCTAATGGAAGATTGTCTTTGTCCTTAAGTTTGGTAATATCTGTATTCCAACCTTGAAAATTTCTATATACAGGTTTAGTATTCTCAGATATTTCAAACGGAAAATAGTTGAATTTTTCTTCTCCTATTTGGTAGTGTGTACAAACCTGAATTTCATCAAAACTATCTAAGACATCGGCTTTCATCATACATAATTCCGTAACACCATTGATCATGATGGAGTATTTCAAAGCAGGTAAATCTAGCCATCCACATCTTCTTTCTCTTCCTGTTGTTGCACCATATTCATGACCAATATCCCTCATTTTTGTTCCCACTTCATCATTAAGTTCAGTTGGAAAAGGACCACTACCCACTCTAGTGCAATAGGCTTTAAATATTCCTATTATTCTTTCTAATTTGTTAGGAGCTACTCCCATACCTGTGCATGTTCCCGCAGAGATGGTATTGCTTGATGTTACGAAAGGGTAGGTGCCAAAATCAATGTCCAAAAGAGTTCCTTGAGCTCCTTCTGCAAGTACTTTTTTCCCTTCTTTGATGGCATTATTAAGATAATGTTCACTATCTATATGCTGGAATCTTTTAAGAAATTCTATACTTGATAAAAAGTCAACTTCTAAGTTATTATAATCGTTATCAATTTCATCGAGAAGCTGAAAGTGCTTTTCTCTGAGCCTTTCAAATCTAGTCTTAAAGTTTTGACTTGAAATATCTCCAATCCGAAGACCGTTTCTGCCTGTTTTATCCATATACGTAGGGCCTATACCTTTAAGTGTTGAGCCTATCTTACGTTTTCCTTTTGCTTTTTCTGATGCCCTGTCCAACAATTTGTGAGTAGGTAAAATTAAATGTGCTTTTTTAGAAATGAATAATTTTTGAACTACGTCTACATTTAGCTTTTCTAATTCTTCAATTTCCTTTTTTAAAATTATTGGATCTATTACTACACCATTGCCTATGATATTAACTACATTATTTCTAAAAATTCCAGAAGGAATGGTGTGCAGTACATGTTTAATTCCTTCAAATTCTAAGGTATGGCCTGCATTTGGTCCACCCTGAAATCTTGCAATGATGTCGTAGTCAGGTGTCAATACATCTACGATTTTACCTTTACCCTCATCACCCCATTGAAGGCCTAATAGTACGTCAGCTCCCATAACTCATCTTCTTTTTAAAATCACTAAGATTTTTAGTTTCTTGTTTTATTGTAAAAATGGTATTTAATTTTGTGGTAATTAATAAAGCATCTATGCTGCTGTTAATATTACATAGATAAGTATCACCTCCATGGTTTCTTGTAGTTGAAAGAATCTTTAATAGCTGATTAAATCCAGAACTATTTATGTAATTTAAATGTTGCATATTTATGACAGCTGTATTGCAGTTCTGATTAATAAGCGATACCGTTTTTTCCATAAATTCCTTTGCATCATCCTCCATGATCAGTTTCCCAATTAAATCTACCCATACGTAGGGCCCTTCTTGTTCAACAGAAGATTTAAACATTATTCCTTCTTTTTACCATAAAAATAGAGTTTATGATCATTGATCTCTACATTATAAATTTCTTCAATAGTCTTTCTAATATTTTGGATTCTTGGGTCACAGAACTCAATTACTTCTCCATCGTTAAGGATAAGATGATCATGTTGTTTGAATTCAAATGACTTTTCAAAATTAGAGCTATTTTGACCAAACTGATGTTTTTTAATCAACTCGCAGTCCAATAAAAGATCTATTGTATTATAAAGTGTAGCTCTGCTAACTCTATAGTTTTTTTCTTTCATTTTAATATACAATTCTTCAATATCGAAATGTCCTTTTATAGCGTAGATTTCTGCAAGAATGGCGAATCTCTCAGGTGTTTTTCTGTGCCCTTTTTCATTTAAGTAGCCTAAAAAGACTTCTCTCACTCTTTCTTGTATGTCTGAAACGTTTTCCAAAATATTTGACAAAAATAGAATTTAATTGGTTATTACTCCATTCTTACTACTTTTTCAATTCCCTCAATATTTCTTAGTTTTCTAATAAGGTTTTCAAGGTGGTTTTTATCATAAACATAAAGCATTATGTTGCCTTCAAAAACCCCATCTTTAGAATCAAAGTTTAATGATTTCATATTTACTTTTTCCAGATCGGATATGATAGTAGTAAGTTCCTTGACCAGTCCTACGTTGTCTATTCCAATAAATTTTAGTCCTGTAATAAATGCATCTCTTTTGTAATCCTTCCAGTTTGCAGCTAAAATTCTGTATGCATAGTTTGCTCTTAATTGCCTTGCATTTGGGCAATTATTCCTATGAATTTTAATTCCATCATTTATGGTGATAAAACCAAATACCTGATCACCTGGTAAAGGATTGCAACACGGGGCTAATTTGTAATCTAGATTTGGATCTGCACCTTCACCTATTATTATTTCGTTCTCATTTCCTCTCACACGTTGAACTAATGACTCGAAAGTGTTCTTTATACTTTTCGTTATGGAAGAGCTGATGTATAGTTGCCCTGATTTATGATTAATCTCTTTAATTTTGCTTAAGTCAACTGTTCCTTGAGCAATTTGAAAGAAAAATTCTGTGTGTTCTTTAAAATGGTAATGTTTTAAAATAATTTTAAGATTATTTTCTGAAAAATTAAGTTTTAAAGCGTTTAGTTTACGTTCTAGAATTTCCTTGCCATTAATAGCTAATTTCTTTTTTTCTTCTTTTAGAGTTTGCTTGATTTTTGATTTGGCTTTTGAAGTAATGACAAAGTCTAACCAAGCTTCTTTAGGTATTTGTTTCTTAGAAGTTAAAATTTCTATTTGATCTCCACTCTTAAGTACGTAACTTAAAGGAACTAATTTACTATTTACTTTAGCTCCTATACAACTGATGCCAACGTCTGTATGCACAGAGAAGGCAAAGTCTAATGCAGTTGCATTTTTAGGCAAGGTGAAAAGATCGCCTTTTGGTGTAAAGACATATATTTCGTCACTATATAAATTTGTTTTAAAATCATCAAGAAAATCTGAAGTGTTGGAATCCTTGTTTTCCATGATTTCTCTAATTTCGGAAATCCACTTATCAAACCCTGTATTTTTATCGGTTCCTTCTTTATATCTCCAATGTGCTGCTAGTCCTTTTTCAGCAATATCATCCATCCTTCTACTTCTTATCTGTACTTCTACCCATTTTCCAGTAGGACTCATTACGGTAGTATGAAGTGATTCATAGCCATTTTGCTTTGGATAAGAAATCCAATCTCTTAATCTCTCAGGATTAGGAATGTAAAAATCGGTAACAACGCTATATACTTTCCAACAGTCAGCTTTCTCTTCAGGAGAGTCAAGAATAATTCTAATTGCAAAAACATCAAAAACTTCTTCAAAATCAACACCTTTATCTTTCATTTTTCGATGTATGGAAGGTATTGATTTTGTTCTCGCTTTTAGTTTATATCGAAATCCTTGTTTATCTAGCTCTTTTTTAATGGGATGACTGAATTTTTGTATGTAACGATCTCTTACTGCTTTGGTCTTCTCTAATTTATTTTTAATTAGGTTATACTCTTTTGGATAAGTGAATTTGAAGGACAAATCTTCCATTTCGGTCTTTATAGAATAAAGTCCTAATCTGTGCGCTAAAGGGGCATATAAATATGCAGTTTCCGAAGCAATCTTGAGTTTTTTGATTTCCTTCATAGAATCCAATGTTCTCATATTATGAAGTCGATCTGCTAATTTGATAAGAATTACTCTGACGTCATCTGGAATAGTTAAGAACATTTTTTTAAAGTTTTCAGCCTGTGTGGAACTTGTAAAATCAAATTCTCCTGAAATTTTAGTTAAGCCGTCAATAATATTTCTCACTTTATTACCGAAATTGCTTTCTATGTCATTTAAGGTTATATTGGTGTCTTCCACTGTATCATGCAATAGTGCACAAACGATAGAGGTTGGCCCTAAACCTATTTCATCGGCACAAATTCTTGCCACAGCCAATGGGTGAAAAATGTAGGGTTCTCCAGATTTACGTCTCATGGACTGATGGGCCTTTGAAGCTACATTAAATGCCTTTCTTATAAATTTGGTTTCTTCTTTTGAACGATTGGACTTAATAGATCTTAAAACACCTCTGTAGGCGTTAAGAATCATTTTATTTTCCAATTCAATGTCCATATGTTATTTTGCAGGGAGTACTAAGGTGCTTACTTCACCAAACCCAATCTTTATATCTTTGTTTTGAGCTGTGCCTCTCATTATCACAGTATCTCCATCATTGATGAATTTCCGAGTTGATCCATCTGGCATGGTAATAGGTTGGGTTCCTTTCCAACTTATTTCAAGCATGGACCCATAGGCTTCTTTTTGATCACCAGATATGGTTCCAGAAGCAAGTAGATCTCCACATCTAATATCACACCCGTTAATGGTGTGATGAGCCAGCTGTTGGTTCATATTCCAGTACATGTTTTTGAAATTACTCTTTGAAACTATTTTTTCTTCTCCATTTGGTATTTTAATGGCTACTTCTAAGTCAATATCGTAATGTTTATCACCTTTATATTCTAAATAAGGAAGCACATCTGGGTATTGTTTAGGTCCTGGGATCTTATAAGGTTGTAAAGCGTCCAGGGTTACGATCCACGGTGACATAGAACTGGCAAAGTTTTTAGCTAAAAAGGGTCCTAGGGGAACATACTCCCACTTTTGAATATCTCTTGCAGACCAGTCATTAAATAGACACATGCCAAAGATGTAGTCATCCGCCTCAGCAGTAGTTATGCTATCTCCTAACGGTTTCCCATCAAATGTAAAAAACCCCATTTCTAGTTCGAAATCTAATAGCTTACACGGACCAAAAACAGGATTTGGTTGATCATCAGGTTTTTGTTGACCTTTAGGTCTGTGAATAGGGACTCCAGACGCAATAACAGAAGATGATCTTCCGTGGTAGCCAACAGGGATGTGCTTCCAGTTTGGTAATAGAGCATTGTCTGGATCCCTAAACATACAGCCTACGTTGTAAGCGTGTTGTTCACTGGAGTAAAAATCAGTGTAATCACCTATTTCAATGGGTAAATGAAGATTAGCAATTGATTGGTTATCTAGTACTAAATCGTAATGATTTTTATTAGACTGCAATTCATCATTTTTTTGATCTAATAGAAACGAAACTTGATCTCTGAGTGCTCTTACGGCAAACTTTCCGTGTTGCATCATTGCATTTAAATAGCTATTATTAAAATCTTCAGCACTAAATGGTAATTCATTTAAATAACCAAGTTCTTTTAGGGAAGCTAAGTCTATAATGTTTTCACCAATGGCAACTCCAACCCTTTTGTTTTTTTTCTCTGTAGAGAAAATTCCAAATGGCAGGTTTTGAATCGGGAAATCGGAGTTGTTTGGTACTTCCACCCATGATTTTAATTTTGGATCGTTTGCATTAATCATATTTACCATTGGAAGAGTGGTTTAGGAGCCATTAAATTATTTACTTCTTGTTTTACTCTTGATAAAGCTGTTTCGTTACTTGCTTTTGTGAGAGCTTGATCAATTAATTCGGTAATTAATTCAACATCGTTATTACTTACACCTCTAGTTGTAATTGCTGCCGTACCTATTCTAATACCACTTGTTACAAAAGGCGATTTATCATCAAAAGGCACCATATTTTTATTAACGGTGATATCTGCTAAACCTAGTGCAAATTCTGCGTCTTTACCTGTGATATTTTTATTTCGTAAATCAATTAATATACAATGATTATCTGTTCCATTAGAAATAATTTTGTATCCCTTCTGTAGCAAGATATTTGCCATGTGTGATGCATTTTTGACCACGTTTTCAGTGTAGTCTTTGTATTCTTTTTTTGAGGCTTCTTCAAATGCAACAGCTTTTGCGGCAATAATATGCTCTAAAGGCCCACCTTGGGTTCCTGGGAATACAGCACCATCTATCATAGAAGATAATTTTTTTGTTTTTCCGGATTTGAGTTTTATACACCATGGATTTTCGATGTCATCCCCCATCATAATAATACCTCCTCTTGGGCCTCTAAGTGTTTTGTGGGTAGTGGAAGTTACAATATGGCAATGTGGAAGAGGGTCATTGAGTAATCCAGAAGCAATAAGCCCAGATGGATGAGAAATATCAGCTAAGAGAATAGCACCTAATTCATCTGCTATTGATCGTAAAGATTTGTAATCCCAATCTCTAGAATACGCAGAGGCCCCACATATGATCATTTTTGGTCTTACGCTATTAGCTTGATCCTTAACCTTGTTGTAATCAATAACCCCTGTGTCTTCTTCAACACCATAAAAGTGAGCATCATACAGCTTCCCAGAAAAATTCACAGGTGATCCGTGTGTAAGATGTCCACCATGAGATAAATCAAAACCCAGAATTGCATCACCTGGTTTTAAGCAAGCTAAAAAAACAGCAGCATTTGCCTGTGACCCAGAATGAGGTTGGACATTGGCCCAAGAAGCACCAAATAATTTTTTTAACCTTTCTATGGCTAAATTTTCAACCTTATCAACGACCTCACATCCACCATAATATCTTTTTAATGGCAATCCTTCGGCATATTTATTAGTCAGTATTGAGCCGCTGGCGCTCATTACTCCTTCACTTGCATAATTTTCAGACGCAATTAATTCAATTCCTCTGGTTTGTCTTGATCTTTCTTCATGGATAAGATCTAATATTTCCTCGTCTTTAAACATAGATTTAAGCTTTAAAACAAATTTAATATTTAGGTTTTATTTTTGATTCTGTTGTTGGCATAAAAAGCCAATATAAACGTAATTGGGTATAAAATTGATTGAACAAAATGACTTAGCTCAATAGCCACAGCATAAATATGTGGGTCTTTATTTAAAGAATCATATAAAATGTAAAATAGTATTGATGAAATCATAATAATAAGTCCACCCACGATGAATGTTTTCTTAAACTCATTATACATTTCTTTTTGCCACAATATTTTGGTGAAAAAAAGCCCAATTGCAAAGAAAATAAATGAAAATAGTAAAGCTAAAACCCACTTTAAATTAGCGATAGTAGAAGAACTAAGTGAATTAATGAATAATAGCACGGTTGAATCCGTGTAATTAGTGGCATCTAAGTCCAACGACTTGTAATGTAAAAATTGCATTTGAAGATTAAAATTCACAAAAATATAATCCCTTATAAATTCAAAAAAAATACCAAAAATGATTAGGAGGAATAAAATTGTTTTATTTTTCGTCAAGAGTTTGTGAATTTTTTAATAAAAAATAACCAGAGCAATAACATAGCTGAATAGATAATTATTTGAAATGTAATGTTATGATTGAAGTCTAATATTTTTGGATTTACAGCAGCTATATATGTTAATGAGGCCACTCTCATTACATTTAATAAGTGAAGAATGAATATACCAATAGGGATAAAAATAAGTTTGAAGAACAATCTGCTCTTTAAACAAAAAGTAAAAATTCCAAAAACACCAAATATTTTAATACCATTACAAGGCTCTCCAATCCAAACTCCATGTTGAAACTCATAATCTAAAATTTTTGATACCACCATATCTCCTTGAATTTCTATGCTTGTTTTGAAACCAAATAATTCCAGTAAAATATTAGCTTGACTAGCAAGGGTGATAGAAAATGATTCTATAAAGTCATTTTCTTGAAATAAAGGAATTTCATAAATTAGATGGTAAAAGACGAACCAACCAGTTATTAAAGGAATAAATATAGCAAGGAAATTTGCTGATGGGTTTAATTTTTTAATCAATGAGTTGATTTATTGTAAAATTTATAGCCTAAATAGGCTGCTAGAAGGGTAAAAACACCAATACCTCCGTCTATGGGTATACATGGTGGTGGCCAACAAAAAGGAGGACTTGGACCTCCGGGTGGTCCTTGCGAGAATAGAGATACACAAGGAAGTAATATTAATGTAACTAACAGAAGTCTTTTCATTAAGCACCAAAAATATGTTTTTATTTATTTTAAACATTATGTTTATGTTAAAATTAGATATTTGTAATTCAAAAATTGAATAACTACTGATGAATAATCAAAAATCAAATAATATTATTTCATCCAATGATTTGATTTGGCTATTAAATGCTATTCTAAAAAATTGGTATTTATTTTTGATAATAGTACCTATTTTTGCTGTAGTTGGTTTTATTTATAATCATAAACAGGTACAACAATTTAATACAAAAATTGAAATATTACTTAAAAGTAATGATGTGTATGATTACCAAGAAAACTTATACAATAATTTAGGTTTTTACAATTATTATGGAGATATATCAAACCAGCGCAGAATTTTGGGTTCTTATGATATGATGCAAAAGGTGCTAACACGCCTAGACCTTTCTTGTTCTTATTTTATTGTTGGAAGACTAAATACTAAAGAATTCTTCAATGAACTTCCTTTCAAGGTTGATGCAAAAGTTTTTAATCCTTATCTCTACGAGTTGCCTATTGATTTTAAAATTCTAGATAATAAACGTTATGAGCTTTCATATACTCTTAATGAAAAAAACATAAAACAAATTCATTATTTTGATTCTCTTGAAACCACTACTGCATATTCGATAAATACAAAACTAAATGCAGTTTTAGATACTGAAAGAGTTAAAAATCTTTCTGAAATCAACTATCGAATCGTAATGCACGATGATAGTTATTGGGTAAATAGAATTATTTCCAATTTATCTATTGAAAATATTGAATTTACCTCCTTGATAGTAATTGATCTTTTAGATGAAATACCTGAAAGATCACAAATGGTGCTTGATACATTGGCAAGTCAATATATACAGTATACGCTCGAAAATCAATTTCGAATTAATCAAAATACAATGACCTACATCAACTATCAAATTGAAGATGTTGTTGATATCATTGACTCTATTCAGTTTGAATTGCAAAATATGAGAGATAAAAAAGGAATTTTAGATGTGGATAAAGAGTCAGAAAAATATTTCCAGTCACTAATGCAACATGAGGCATCAAAGCGAAAAATTAAATTAAAAATAAAATCATTAGAAAATCTTAAATTATACCTTTCTAAGGTAAATGACGAAAATATTCTACCTCCTTCTCTGTATGTGATGAGTAATGATCAATACTTGTCTAATTCTATAAATGATTTTTATGAAAATCAATTAAAAAAAATGGAAATGACGCACGGTTTTAAAAAAGGGCATCAAGAATTAGAAAAAATAAATGAGAAGATCATTAACCAAAGAAAAGACCTTTTAGTTTACATTCAAAATACCATATCAGCACTAGATTCCGAAATATTAATTGAAGAAAATGAGATTAATTATTACGAATCTTTAGTGAAAAAAATGCCTCTTTCCGAAAGAGACTTGGCATCCATTCAAAGAAAATTACAGGTAAATGAAAAACTTTATGAATTTTTATTGGAAAAAAGAGCTAACACTTTCATTGCAAAGTCTGGTATTGTTCCGCAGACCAAGGTCATTGAAAAGGCAAGAACAGTTGGAATAGTGGGGGGTAAAGACAATATGATGGTTTTTATTTTTATTTCTACTGGCTTTTTGATCTCTATACTTATTTCGGTTCTGATAAGGATATTTTTTGAAAAAATTTCTCAACTAAAAGAATTAAGTGATTTAACCAATATACCCATATTAGGTGGGTTGCCATTTTTAAAAAACTTTCAGTCTATTTTAGATATTAAGATAAAATCTAAAGATAACTTTGTAGAATCACTAAGATCAATTAGAACCTCTATGAATTTCTTGATGAATAATAATTCTATTGATAAAAATGAATTTAAATCTTTTTTAATCACCTCAATTCATCCTGGAGAGGGAAAAACATTTACCACCTTAAATTTAGCCAGGATATTTGCTAGTTCTGGTAAAAAGGTATTAGTAGTTGACTTCGATATGCACAAACCGAAAGTACATAAAGAGTTGGGCTTGGACAATTCTGTTGGAAACTCTACAAACTTATCTGCTAAAACAAACATTGATAAATCAACAATTGAATTGGAAAAAGACTTATTTGTAATTCCAAGCGGACCAGTTCCTCCTAATCCATCTGAGTTGGTGCTGTCAAAGAAAGTTAAAGAGTTATTTAATTATGCAGAAAAAAAATTCGACTACATTTTTATTGATACACCTCCAATAGGCTACATTACTGATGCATTGGTATTATCTTCGATTGTTGATCATTCCATATTTGTTATGAATACTAAATTCGCAAACAAGAAAGGCCTAACGTTTTTGAATGATATTATTGATAGATCCAACATTAATAGTAATGCTATAATATTAAACGGTGTTAAAAAAAATAGATTTAAATATTATTACGGAAGATACGGATACGGATACGGATACGGATACGGATACGGATATGGATACGGAAAAGGATATGCTTATGGTAAAGATTATGACTATGTACAATAATATCAGAAAGTATATTTTTAAAAAACTTATTGCAGTTTTTTTAAATGGATTTCTTTTTGCTTCTGCATTTTCTCAAAATGATGGTCCAGCAGGAGTTTCAAATAGTTCATCACTACAAGTTTGGCTTGATGCAGCCAATATAACGCTAAATGATACGGATCCAATACCTCAATGGGGTGACTCCTCTGGAAATAATAACCATTTTACTCAACCCAGTGCATCATTTCAACCCGAACTTAGAACGAGTTCAATTATAAATGGTTCACCTGGAGTACGATTTGTTAACGATTTTATGTATTCTCCTTCAATATCTAATCTTGAAACTAATAATTTATCTTGGGTAATTGTTTATAAAACAACATATCAATATTTTCAAGTTTTGATGAGATCTAGTTATGATTTCGGGGCTTCAGATGAAGCTGGGTCAAATACATTTTGGGGTTCGTATACAAACACATCTTCAATTAATTTAACTTCTTCAATTCGTAATTCAGATAATACATTCCAATCCATAAATACCAATGTAGGTACAAATACTAATATTTCCACTACCATTGTCAAAAACGCTACAAGTTTCAGTTTATATAATAATGGATCTCTAATATCAAGTATTGCTGGTAATAATGCAACACCTAGCAACCACAAATGGGTTACACTAGGGTCTAATTCAAATACTATTGCAAATAGTTACTATCCTTTCATTGGATACATCTCAGAAGTTCAAATTTATAATGAATCACTAAATGATGCTAAGCGTATTATTCTTGATAATTATTTAAGCGCCAAATACAATGTTTCTATTGGGCTGACAGATAAGTTTTCTTACGATTTAACTCATGGAAATGAACTTGCCGGAATTGGTAGGGAAGATGCAAGTAATGAACATTTAGATGCAAAGGGTGAAAGTATTTACAGAATTGTGGCAACAAGTTTAGATAATGGAGATTACTTATTGTGGGGCCATGATGGTGCTCCTCTTACTCCCACATCTACAGGTGTACCTACTTCATTTAATGCACTTGGAAGAATTCTCCAAAGAGTGTGGAGATTTGAAGAGACTGGCGAGACAGGAGACCTAACTTTTCAAATTGATGTAACTGAATATGGATTTGGGTCTTTAGACTATTATAAGTTATTAATTGATGATGATGGTGATTTTACATCTGGCGCAACTGTAATAGATGGTACAAATACCACCGGTAATGAAATTGAATTTACTGTTCCTTCATCTAGTCTTAGTAACGGAAATTTTGTTACGATTGGACATATGACAACTGAAATAATATCCGTTAGCTCAACTGCTTGGGATAATAATTCAACTTGGAATTGCTCATGTGTTCCCACGTCAGCAAATGATGTAACAGTTGATCATGCAGTAACTCTATCAACTCCTTCAGTAGCTAAATCTTTAACGATTTCAAGCGCAGGTTCACTTGCCCTATCAAATGTGATTGATGTTGATTCTAACATAACTAATCAAGGGACAATAACATCTTCAGGTTCAAGAATTTTTATAGGAGGAAGCTGGGATAACTCAAGTGGTTCTTACACTTACTCCGCTGGTGACTCAGTTACATTTGATGGTTCTACTCCTTCCACAATTACTGGTGACACGGATTGGAGTATTTTAACGTTGGATAATATTTCAGGAGTAAGTGTGTCTTCGGGTACTCAAAATATCTTTCAAAGATTAAATATTAAATCCGGGACTCTAACAACAAATAACAATATTGTACTTGTTTCAAATGCGTCAGGTACAGCTATGTTAGATAATATTGAAAGTGGGTCAATATCTGGTTCGATGACTGTTCAAAGATATT
The DNA here is from genome assembly GCA_902536695.1 of uncultured Bacteroidota bacterium. GTDB lineage: Bacteria > Bacteroidota > Bacteroidia > Flavobacteriales_D > Parvicellaceae. The sequence goes on from CACAYQ010000008.1 coordinate 17,341, forward strand.
TAAATTTAGGACCACAAGGGTGGAGAGATATTACCTCACCAGTTCAAGGTTCAACGATTTTAGATTGGCAAAACAGTGGAATAATTTTCTCAGGATTCAATGGTTCCACATTCCCGTCTTTTGGGGCGGTTAATGCTTATACTTACGACGAGACACAGGTAGGGTCGATCAATCTAGGCTGGACAGCAGTGAATGACGTTACTAATCCTACTGGTCCAACTAGTGCACATCGAGTTTTTATGGATTCCAATGTGACTTACACGCTTTCAGTCACAGGTGTACCTTACTCTGGAAATACTGTTTTAAATCTAGATTTAACAGGTGTTTCTAATAATGATAATGGATGGAATTTTGTGGGAAATCCTTACCCTTGTACAGTCAATTGGAGTAAAATTTCTAAAAATAATGTTGAAAATAAGTATTGGGTTTGGAACGCGACTGTAGGTAATTATGGTACTTGGAATGGTGCAACAGGAACACATGATGTAAGTGATTTAATTCCTAGCTCACAGGGTTTTTGGGTTCATGCAACATCTTCTGCCCCATCATTAACATTTAACGAAGACGATAAGTCATCAACAGATAAAGCATTTATCAAAAGCGGTGCGATAAATTCTAACCTGAGAATTAGATTAACAAATGATATGAATTTATTTGCTGATGAGGTTGTGCTTGCATTTGATAGTAATTCAAGTATTCAATACGACGTTGGGTTAGATGTAATAAAAAAATTTACTGAAAATTTAGACTACGCCCCATCTTTATTTTTTATGACGGATGATAGTGTAAACCTATCTATATCCTATCTAAATGAAGATTTTAATAATGAAATATATATTAGTGCAGTTCCAGGAATCTTAGCTCAAGGCAATTACAGTTTAAATTTTGATATTTCTGAAACTTTTTATGAATCTGGTTGTCTTTTTTTAACGGATTTGTATAACGATAGCCTTATTGATTTAAGATTAAATAATAATTATAATTTTAATTCTGCTGATACAACTTTAGAAAATAGATTTAGATTAGAGTTCATTAAAAATTTTCAAGCTTCCTCAACACCACCTAGCTGTTATCAATCTGATGATGGAAGTGTAACGCTAAGTGGTGATTCTCTTGCTGGTAAAATTTTTAGTTTGTCAGATTTCAATGGAAACATATTGTCATCAAAAACTGCCATCACAAATCAATTAACTTTTGATAGTCTTTACAGTGGAAATTATATTGTTTCTTCCAATTTTAGTTCAAATTGTAGCATTGATACTGACTCCATAATTATCGCAGAATCTCACATATTAATTCCTGGTTTCAATATTTCTTCAGATTCTGTTATTATTGGTAATAGCCCAATAACGCTAGGATTTAATAATAGTTCTGTAGGTGCTAATTCGTTTGTATGGGATTTTGGAAATGGGCATAGCTCTGCAGATGAAAACCCAACTTCTACATACTTCAGTACTGGAAATTATGAAATCAAACTGACTGCTATTGACACCAATTATAATCATTGTATTTATGAAGAAAACAAAACACTAATTATTTCTGATTCCGTAGTCGTTTCAATAGAAGAATCAGATTTTTTAACTGATGTTCAAGTATCTTTTGAAGTAAATAATTTAATTATAAAAACTGATTATGACGATGACTTAACTTTTACTTTATATAACCTTTTAGGGCAGACAATTTTCAGAGAAAGGTTTAATGGTAAAAGAAATGTTTATTTAATAAATACTGGAGGTTATTTTATGAGAAATCAAATTTATATTTTTAATATTTCCAATGATACAAATGAGTCAAAATCTATAAAAATTATTAAATATTGACTACTATTTAATTCATAGTTTTATTTAAATAGCTTTAATTTATGGCAAAAGATAAAATTTTTGTAACTGGTTCAGATGGTTTTATTGGTAGTCATCTTGTTGAAGAATTAATAATTCAAGGCTTTAGGGTAAAAACTTTATGTCAATATAATTCATTTAATTCATGGGGGTGGTTAGATTCTTTTTCTGAAGATCAATTAAATAAAATAGAAATTGTCAGTGGAGATATTCGTGACTTTAATGGAATAAAGAGTTTAATGCAAGGTTGCGATTCAGTTATGCATTTAGCTGCTTTAATAGCAATACCTTATTCATACAGCTCACCTGAGAGTTACATTGATACCAATGTTAAAGGAACTTTAAATGTGGTTCAAGCTGCAAGAGATTTAAATTTGAAAAGAGTTCTTATTACATCCACATCTGAAGTATATGGAACAGCTCAATATGTTCCAATTGATGAAAAGCATCCTAAGCAACCACAGTCTCCTTATTCAGCATCTAAAATAGGAGCAGATAGCATTGCCGAATCTTTTTATAATTCTTTTGATTTGCCAGTAACAATTGTAAGACCTTTTAATACTTATGGGCCAAGACAATCAGCAAGGGCTATAATTCCTACTATTATTACTCAATTATTAAACGGTGCTAAAAAAATCAAATTAGGAGATTTAACTCCAACAAGAGATTTGCTTTTTGTAAAAGATACGGTCAGAGGTTTTATAGATATTTATAATTGCAATGAATTAATAGGTCATGAATGTAATATTGCAACAAATTCTGAAGTATCTATGCAAAAAATTGCAGATACTCTCATTAAATTAATAAATAAAGATGCTGAAGTTACTTCCGATTTAGATAGAATTCGCCCTGAAAAATCCGAAGTTTTCAGGTTAATTGGTGATAATGCTAAAATTTTAAATTACACTAAATGGAGGGTTGAGCATAGCTTGGAAGAAGGCCTTAAAAAAACTGTTGATTGGTTTTCAGATTCAACTAATTTAAAACATTACAAATTTAGTATTTACAATGTATAATGAGCTTTCTAAATTTATAAGAAAACATTTTAATCAAGAACAAGGTTTAATACCTATTCACCGTCCATTGTTTAATGGAAATGAAAAAAAATACATAATAGATGCTATAGATTCAACTTATGTTTCTTCTGTAGGTTCATATGTTAATCAATTAGAGGAAAAAATTTGTACATACACGGACTCTAAATATGCTGTTGCGGTTGTTAACGGGACAAATGCTCTTCATCTTTCTTTAATAGTTGCAGGTGTCAGGGAAGGAGATGAGGTGATTACTCAACCTTTAACTTTTGTTGCTACTGCAAATGCTATTTCTTATTGTAGAGCAATTCCCCACTTTGTAGATGTGGATAAAGATACATTAGGTTTATCACCAACTATATTGAAAGACTACTTAAAAGAAACTGCTCAAATTAAGGATGGTTTTTGTTACAATAAAAAAACTGGAAACAGAATCTCAGCTTGTGTTCCGATGCATACTTTTGGCTTGGCATTATATATTGATGAAGTAGTTGAAATATGTAATGAATACAACATTAAAGTTATTGAAGATGCAGCTGAATCTTTAGGTACACTTTATAAAAACAAGCATACAGGCACTTTTGGGTTAATGGGGGTTTTTAGTTTTAATGGTAATAAAATAATTACATCTGGAGGAGGAGGGGTTATAGTTACAAATGATAAAAACTTAGCTCAGCAAGCAAAGCACTTGAGTACTCAGGCAAAAATTGATCACAAATGGGAATATTCGCACGACTTGCTTGGATATAATTACAGAATGCCAAATATTAATGCTGCATTATTATGTGCACAGATGGAAAATCTGGAGGTTTTCATTGAAAATAAACGAAATCTTTCAGATTTATATTTTGATTTTTTTTCTGATTTTGATAATGTGATTTTAGTTAGAGAAATAAAGGAGTCAAGATCAAATTATTGGTTGAATAGCTTATTATTGGAAGATTTGGATGAAAGAAATAATTATTTAAAATATTTAAACGATCAAAATATTATGTCTCGACCAGTATGGAGTCTAATTAATAATTTAGATATGTACAAACAATGTCCTAAAAGTGATTTAAGTAATTCGATGTGGTTAGAGAAAAGGCTTATAAATATTCCAAGTAGCGTATGTTAAATAAAAGAGATAAGATTTGTATTGTTGGAACAGGAGGTTTTGCAAGAGAAGTATTTCAAATTATTAAAGAAAATTTAAAAAAGCTAAACATCAACCCATTTGAAGTTTGTTTTTTTTTAGTTAGAGATGATGAATTTACTAACAAGGAAGTGTATGGCGTGAAGACACTTCCTGAATCAGAATTTAATGAAGATATACATGAGTTAGTTCTTGCAGTTGGCGATCCAGTTTTGAAAAAAGCACTTTACGAAAAATTTGCTAGATCTGTTGTTTATCCAAATATTATTAGTCAGCATGCTTTACTTTCTGATTATGTTTCATTAGGTTTTGGTGTTATTATTTGTCAAGGTGTAGTAATTACATGTGATATTGAAATAGGAAATCATGCTCATATAAATTTAAATTCAACTATAGGTCATGATTGTAATATTGGTGATTTTTTCACTTGTTCTCCTGGTGTAAATATAAGTGGAAATTGTACCATTTCAGATCAAGTTTACATAGGTAGTTCAGCAGTTATTAAGCAAAATATAAAAATATGTAATAACACTATCATAGGCATGGGAAGTGTTGTTGTTAAAGACATCAATCATAGTGGGACATATGTTGGAAATCCATTAAGAAAATTAAAGTGAAAAAGGTATGTTTTGTAAGTGTTGTTCATCAAAATAATGAGGATTTTTTAGTTGATTTTTTTAATTCTTTAAGGGCACAGTCTTTTAAATATTTTGAAGTAATTTTATTTAATGATGGCTGTGATAATAATAACCTAATTAAACTTAGTAAAGGTTTAAATATTACAATTTTTGATGTAAAAGGATCCCCTAATGAGATTAGAAATGAAATGATTTTATTTCTAATAGAATCTGATTTTGAATATTGTGTTTTTGGAGATGCTGATGATTTTTTTGAAAAAAACAGGATAGAAGAAAATATTAATTTTTTAAGTAATTACGACATTGTAGTAAATGATGTTCATTTAGTAAATAGCGAAGGAGAGTTAATAAAGAAGAATTATTTTTCAAATAGGTTGTATAATCGATCAATAATTGACTTTGATTTTATTCTTGACAAAAATATTTTTGGATTAGGTAATACAGCTATAAGAACTAATGTTTTGTGTGAAAGTTTATTGGTTTCATCATCCATAGTAGCTGTTGATTGGTATGTTTTTTCAAAAATTCTATATGTAACTAAACCCAGAGCCATTTTTATTAATACTAGTTCCATTTTTTACAGACAATATTATGGGAATATGATAGGACTTAGTAAATTGAGTTTAGAAAAAGTCAGATTTGTAGTCAATGTCAAAATAGAACATTATAAATATTTGTCTCCTTTAGATAACGTTTTTAAAAACAAACTAAATAAGTATTCAAGATTAAATTCTTTTTTAGAAAACAATGAAAATGCGCGAGTTTATCTTGATAAAACAAAAAACACAGATAAAAAATGTTTTTTTTGGTGGGAAGAAGCTATTTTAATAGAAGAATTCAACTATGAAAGTACAAATAACTTCAAATAAAGAAATTTTCAACTTTTGCTCTCCTTATATTATTGCTGAAATTGGGGCTAATCATAATGGCGATATGGATTTAGCTAAGTCTATGATTGATGCTGCATATGATTCAGGTTGTAATGCTGTTAAATTCCAATCATGGACACCTGAATCACTAATTTGCGAACAAGAATATAATAATAATCAAGTTTATAATGATTCCCCTAAAAAACATTTTGGATCATTAAGAGAAATGGTTAATAAATATTATTTAAGAGATGATCAGCACTTTGAATTAAAAATATATTGTGATTCAATTGGGATTGATTTTTTGTCAACTCCGTTTTCAAATGAAGAGGCAGATTTGTTACATAAAGTTGGCATTCCTTTTTATAAAGTTGCTTCAATGGATATTAACAATTATAGGCTATTAAAATATTTAGCAAAATTTCAAAAACCTATTGTTTTATCCACAGGTATGTCTACAATTTCTGAAATTGATAAAGCCATTAAAATTATTGAATCTGAAAATAATTACAATATTGTTTTATTGCATTGCATTTCAATATATCCTCCTAAATATGAAGATATTCATTTAAATAACATTAACATGTTATATGAGACATTTGGATATCCAGTAGGTTTTTCAGATCATAGTATTGGCTTTTCTATACCTCTAGCGGCTATTGCAAAAGGGGCTTGTATAATTGAAAAGCACTTCACAATTGATAAAAACCTACCAGGATGGGATCATGAAATTTCTGCTGATCCAAATGAAATGAAAATAATTTGTCGTGAAGGAAGAAATATATCATCCTCCTTAGGTGGGAAAATAAGAATTGTATCTAAGGAAGAAGAATTAAAAAAAATAAAATTTAGAAGAAGTGCTGTAGCCTCAAGAGATTTAAAAAAAGGAGAAATAATTCATGAAAATGATGTTTTATTTAAGAGACCAGGGAGTGGGATTGGTCCAGAATTAGAAGGATTACTTATAGGAAGAAAATTAAGCGAAGATCTTAAAAAAGACGAATTATTTTCTTTAGATAATCTTGAATAGAATGTCGAAAGTAGTTGCATGTGTTATAGCAAGAACAGTTTCTAAGCGATTACCAAAAAAGGTTTTAAAAAAAGTGTGTAACGAATATACTATGATTGATTTCATAATTCAAAGACTGAAGAATTGTAAGAAAATTGATGAAATAGTCTTATGTACTTCGTATGATAGTTCTGATGATGAATTAGAATTATCAGCACTTAAAAATGATGTTTCTATTTACAGAGGTTCAAAATCAAAAATTATTGAAAGAATGATTAAAGTGGGTAAGAATAATAACGCTGATTACTTAATTAGAGTAACTGGTGATAATGTATTTACTTCTTATGAGTATATAGATGCTCAATTAGATATTATCGAGAATAATCATTTGGATTATGTAAGGTTGCATAATGTTCCTATAGGCACTTCTGCTGAAATTATTAGCTATGAAGCCTTATTAGATTGTTATAAAAATATGGATCCATCAATTAGTGAATATTTGATGTTATATATGTTTAATCCAGAAAGATACAAATGTGGTCTTGTTATTCCATTTGCTAAGGATTATTCTAATTATACATTAACAGTTGATACTAAGGATGATTATAATAGAACTCTAGAGATTTTAGATAAATTTATTGATCAAGATAAAGTTAATATCGAATTAAAAGAAATTATAAATATTTCTAAAAAAAATAAAATAAGTGATTTAATTTATGATTTAAAAGGTGAGGTTAAATATCCATATGGTAAAGTGATTTCATTTAAAGAATACAAATTAGATATGAAAAACAGAATTGATAATTCTTTAAAATTTCACCTTTAAGATGTCTTATTATTTTTATACTGAAACAGCATTTCATCATGAAGGGGATTGTAGTTATTTAAAAAAACTAATTGATCTTTCCTTCGAAGTTGGCTCTAACGGAATTAAGTTCCAAGTTCTTTTTGAATTAAATTCATTAATTTCAAGTACTCATGCTAATTATTCTGATCTTAGAAGGCTAATAATTCCTCCTTCGGAATGGAGGTCTGTTTTTGATTTATCAATTGAAAAAGGTCTAGATATTATCGCTATGCCATTGGATTGTTCTGTTTTTGATTTTTTTTTAGACTATAAAAAACATATTAAATATTTAGAGTTACATTCTGTAAGTTTTAATGATTATAGCTTAAAAAAAAGGATAAAAGAATCTAAAATTCCATTAATTCTTGCATCAGGAGGAAGAACTTTAAAAGAAATTGATTCATTAATATCTTTTTTTGGAAATCAAGTAGAGGTTTTGATGCATGGGTTTCAGTCTTTTCCTAGTAAAATAGAAAATATTCGTTTAGATAAAATTTCTTTTTTAGCTTCAAAGTACCCAGACTTGAAAATTGGTTTTGCTGATCATTCATCATTTGATGATGATTTTTCTATCACTTCTAATGAGTATGCTTATCTTTTGGGTGCTAGAGTTTTTGAAAAACATATTACTTTAAACGAGGGTGTTAAAAGAATTGATTATGAATCTTCATTAGGATCTGATAAATTGAAATTGATAATTGATAAATTGAATTTCTTAGATACCCAAATTTTTAAAAACAAAAATGACTTTTCTATCTTAAATGATTATGAGTTAAAATATAGAAGAAGGCAGAAGATAGCAGTCGCTTCAAAGAAAATTAAAAAAGGCGAATTTTTTAGTCAAGATAATGTAGCATTTAAAATGTCTGATACTCAATCGGATTTAAATGATTTTTCCTTACTGATTAATAAAAAATCTACAGTTGATTTATATTACGATGATGTTATTTTAGAAAAAAATGTTACATGAAAGATAGTAGTAAAATAGTATTTCATGATAAATTAACTTTTCCTGACATCGTTAAATACCTAAAATTAGCTAAAGATGGATTTTTAGCATTAGTCGACTCCAATAACAAGTTAATTGGAGTTGTTACCGATAGTGATTTAAGAAGAGCAATATTAAATCAAACTACAACAATAAAGGAATTAATTAATTTTAAACCCTTTTTCCTTCATCATGATCTTTCTAATCAGGAAATATTTGATTTTTCTCTTCAAAATAGAATTAAACACATTCCCTTAGTTGATAACAATCATATCCTTAAGGATATTTTTATCCAAAAAAATAACCAATTAAAAATTAGGGAAAATAAAGTAGTAGTGATGGTTGGTGGTCTTGGTAAGAGATTAGGTCATTTGACAAAAAAAACACCAAAACCTATGTTGAAAATTATGGGCAAACCAATTTTAGAATATATTATTGAGTCATTTACAGAAGAGGGCTTTTATAAATTTATTTTTTGTGTAAACTATAAACATGAAATTATAAAAAATTATTTTAAGCAAGGAAAAAGATTCGGAGCAGAAATTAGCTATGTTTTTGAAAAAAATAAATTGGGTACAGCAGGTGCAATTAGTTTGATTAATGATAAAGATACTAAAGATCCCTTTTTCGTTGTTAATGGAGATATTCTTAGTTTGGTAAATTACAATGATATTCTAAGTTCTTATATTTTATCTGATGCTGATGCTTTAATGTGTGTCAAACAAAACAATTATACTAACCCTTATGCTGTAGTTAATTTTGATGACGATAATAATTTAATTTCCCTTGAAGAAAAACCCGTAACTACCTTTTATTTTAATTCAGGAATATATATAATAAATAATTCCATAAAAAGTCTTTTATCTAAGAATAAGCCTTTTGACATGCCTGATTTGTTTACAAAGGCAAAATTGAACAATAAGATTGTCAAAGTTCATCACATTAAGGATAATTGGTTTGATGTTGGAACCAAAGAAGATTTTAAAAAGTTTGAAAATTAATGTTGAATCATACAGATGCTTAAAAAGATATTTTCACACACTCTGATTTATGGTTTAGCTCCTCATGTCTCTAAAATTGCTACAATTTTCATTTTTCCTGTTTTAACAGCAAATCTTACAGAAACTGATTATGGCATTTCCGGCGTTATATTAAGTTATATGGGTTTGTTGATTTTATTTGAAACACTTGGTTTGAGACTTGTTTTGGTAAATACATTTTATCATCACACCAATCATTTTTTAAAAAGGTGGCAATTCATTTATGGTATTTTAAGTTATTGGATGGTGTTTTTTACAATTATAAATGGTTTGTTGTTATATTTTATAATTCCTGACGAAGCATCCTCAAATTTCACTATAATTTTATTTTTAATTTCTATTCCTAAGTTATTATTTGGGTCTGATCAGTTGATATTTTCAACTTATCATCAATTACATCAAAATCCATTGCAAATTGGCATAAGATCTGCAATTTTTGGTTTCCTAGGAGTATTTATTACTTACTATACAATTGTAGTCCTTAAGATGGGCTACATGGGTTGGTTTTGGGCAACATTTATAACAAATATTTTTAGTGGGATTTCTTATTGGATTCATCTTAAATTCAAATTAAAAATAGTTCCAATTTATGTTTTTAAAACTAAACTTATTCGTAAATATTTAAAGGTATCGCTTCCTACTATTCCTCACAATTATTCAGTTTTTTTATTAGATGCATCAGACCGATTAGTCATGGATCAATTAAAAGTAAATACTGAAGAAATTGGTGAATATAACTTTGCATATTCTTTCGCTAATTATTTTTCTATGATTTCTATGGCATTGGGAATTGCCGTAGGTCCTATTCTAAAACAGAAAATAAAAGAAAAAAAAGAAATAGAATTTCGTACTATAATGTTTACTCTTCAATTATTTTTTTATAATATAACTTTTATATTTTGTATTTGGTGCAAAGAAATATTTTCTTTCTTAATAAATAATGATAAGCTTGCATCATTATACCCTTTAGCTATAATCCTTGTTATGTCTTACAACTACAGACCTCAATATTTGGCGGTGAGTATCCGCTTATTTTACAAAGAAAAAACATCTAAAGTTTGGAGAGTTTCTTTAGTTGCTGGTTTAATAAATTTGCTTTTAAATTTATTATTAATACCAATTTTTGGTTTTCAAATAGCGGCTGTAACAACTTTTGTTTCTCTTTTATATATGGGTTATTATGGTTTTATTTTTTCAGATTACAAAAAGATAAAATCTGATTTGAAATATTATCCATTTTTTTGGTTATTAGCCCAAATAACTTTAACTATCCTGGCTTACTTTTTATGTGATAGTAATATTTACTTAAAATTAATTTTATGCATTTTAATTGTTCTTTCTTTTATTTTTTATGTTTTAAAAAATAAAATATTATTAATAGATAGTTCCAAGTGATTAATAATAGAAATGATGTTTACGAGTTCATTATAAATATTGAAAGGACTTTTGATGTTAATAGTTGGGTAATATATGATATTAGGGTTTGGCCTATAATTCGTATAAAACTTTTTATGGCAATTATTTCAAAATTAGAAAATTTTGATAGTCATTCTTTATTGCCGAAAATGAATGATGAAAAATTAATTTTAATTTTTTTAAAATCAATATTTTATATACCCAGATTGTTGTTGTTTTTCACGAGTTTAAAAGCTAGAAAATTTTTATTTTTTGGTTATGAGAATCACAGAATTATTTTTAAGGACACTAACTACAATAGATTTTTTGATACAATAATTAATTCTGTCAATATAAAGAATGAATCATATACTTTTGATTTTGGAAGTCTAAAATATGATAACGTATGCAATAGTGAGATTTTTAATAAACTTGACAAGTATCTTCATACTTTTTTTCAACTTTACAAATTTAAACTTAAGATTTCTCCCGTTCCTAAAAGGATAAATTTAGATGGTTATGCTGGTTTTATTAGGTATTTAAAATCAAACAGTTTCACCTCTGAAATCACATGCTTAATTGAAGAGGATGTTCTTAAAATCACAATTAAAGATCTCTTAATTAATTCAAAGTTTTTTGAGAAAATTCTATTAAAGACCCAACCTTACAAAGTCTTTATGCTTAATTATTACTCCGAGAAATTTTTCGCGCTAAATCATGCATGTTATAATATTGGAATTGATTCCATTGATATGCAACATGGTCCCCAGACAGGAACACATTTGGCTTATGTTAATTGGTCTCAAGCTCCCAATCAAGGGTATGAATTATTACCTAAATTTTTTTGGTCTTGGGATTTTTTTAGTTTTAACTCAACCAATAATTGGACTATTAATAATTCTCACCATAAATCCATTCAATTTGGAAATCCATGGGTTGATTATTTCAAAGATAATATGAGCGATTCTAAAAAATTTAAGAAAGAAAATTATATTTTGTATTCATTGCAACCATTGTCTTTAGAAATATTATTTCCAAAAAATTTATTAACTCTAATCTCAAAATCAAAATATAAGTGGTATTTAAGATTGCATCCAAATCAGAACAAGGAAAAACAGAAGATTTTAAGCTTATTTAAGAACAAAGGTTTAGAACACAAAATTGTTATTGATAAAGCAACGTATGACCCACTTCCTATTATTTTATATAATTCCCTAATACATATTTCTAATTACAGCGGATGTGTTTTAGAAGCATCTTTATTAAATAAATTTTCTATTGTTTTACATGATATTGGTAGAAATAATTTTAAGGATTTAATAAATTTAAAAAGGGCATCCTACATTAATCAAAATGAACTTACACTAGATATAATAAATGATTATATTAAATACTCTAATACCAAAAATTTTAATTCTAAAGGAAATACATTTTACGATTACTTTCGTTAAAAAAACAAAATGAAATATAGAGGTGTATATGTGAATTTAAGCTCAGCAAATCCGGGTGTAGTAAAAAAAACCATAAATATCTCAAAAGCACTTAACTCATTTGAATTTTTATCATTTTCCCTTGTAGAACCAGGATTTAAATTAAATCATGAAGTGATTGAAGATCATGGTTTAAAAAAAGTAAAATTATCAATTTATTCATCTTTCAAGATTCAATATCTTCTTCAAAAATCAATGCTAAAATATTTTTCTATTGGTTTTGTTAAATCATGGATGTTTGAAAAGATGTTTTTTAAATCATTATTAAAATACCAATTAATAAATAATATAGATGTTATAATAATACGATATCCTTTTGCGAGTCTTCCTCTTTATAATTTCCTTAAAATTTCTAACTCAAAGGTTTTTCTTGAATTTAATACGTTTGAATTGGAAGAGTTTAAAGCTCAGAGTAGATTTTTTTATTTTAAGTCAAAGTATTTTTTGGAGCTTATTTTAAGAAAAAATATATTGAAAGCCGCTGAAGGTTTTTTTGGAGTTACTAATGAGATAATTGAATATCAAAATAGATTTTTAGATATTTTTAAAAAACCAACTTTTTTATTATCAAACGGTGTTCAATATGACTACAAAGTTTCTAATAACTTAAGAAAAACAGATTCTATAAATTTTGTGATTCTTGTTGGTGAAGATCAACCATGGCAGGGAATTGATAGATTGATTTTTAGTCTTAAAAGGTTTCCATTAAAGGAAAAATCTAGGTTTTATATTATTGGAAAACTTTCGCAAAGTTCTAATAATCTTGTAAGAAATGCTAAAATTAAAAATGTTTCATTTGACATATTAGGTGTTTTAAGTTTTCCTCAAATAAAGGAGGTATTAAAAGAAATCCATATTGGAATTTCTTCACTATGTTTATATAAAAAATCTATGAATGAAGCGAGTCCATTAAAGGTCAGAGATTTTGCATTAAATGGTCTACCAATTCTTCTTGCTTATTTGGATACTGATTTCTGTTCAAATGAAAAACTTAAAAAGTTTACTTTTCAAGTTGAAAACAATGATTCTCCAATCAATTTTAATTCAGTTGTTTCATGGTATAAAAATTTTAATAAAAATAGTTTATTTGAGTTTCAAAAAAATTCTTTAGAAATTCTATCTTACAAAAATAAATTAGAACCTTTCATAGATTATCTAAAAAAAGATCCATGAAGGTTTTGATGTATTCACATAGTTTTGGTTTGCCAACAACAACTTTTATTTACAGTGAGATAAAATACCTACATCAAAATGGACATGAAATACATTATCTATGCAATCATTATTTTGAAAATGATTTTGAAAACTTTTGTATTGTTCATCACGTCCCACTTGTTGAATCTTTAATTTGGAAAAAGTTTAAATGGATTTTTTGGAAAAAAGATATTAAGCTCATTGAAAAAAATAAGTTTTTTAAAAGAAAACTCGCAGAATTATTAAATAAAATACAACCTGACATTATTCATTGTCACTTCATCTACGAAGGTATAAGATTATACCAAAATCTACCAATTAACTTCTCCTCTCCTTTAATTTTCCACGTTCATGGATATGGTGGCTCTCAAATGCTCAAAAAGAAATCTTATATTTCTGAAATTGATAAAATTCTTAAATATCCTCACTGTTGGACTATTATTGTTTCAGATTCAATAAAGAAAAGATTTAAAAGTTTTGGTTTTGAACTATCTAGAAGTATTAGGATAAATTGTGGAATAAATTTAAACTTATTTTCATTAGATGATAATGTTATCAAAAATGAATATTTTACTTTTTTGCAAGTTTCGTCTCTTGTGGAAAAGAAAGGTCATGTATATTCCTTACAAGCATTTGCAAATTTCCTTTCAAGAGTTAATAACCCAAAAAGATATAAGTACATTTTCACGGGATATAATTCCAATTTCAAGCATATTAAAAATTTAGTTTCAGATTTATCTATAGAAAAAAATGTTGAAATTTTAGGTTATGTAACACCTGATAAAGTAAAAAAAATGAATCAAGAAGCTGATGTTTTTTTACATCACAGTATAACTACTAAAAATGGAGATGAGGAAGGAATACCAACATCAATAATGGAAGCGATGGCTATGAAACTACCTATTCTTTCAACTTTCCATGCAGGAATACCTGAATTGGTTCAAGATGGTGTAAATGGTTTATTGTGTCCAGAAAAAGATGTTGACAATTTATCAAATCAGATGCTTGAAATAATTTATTGGAAAAAATTGAAAAAAAATAGAGTTAAAATTAAAGAGCAATTCAATTATCAAATTCATAACGAATTATTATTAGATTTTTACAAAAAAATTCTTAATTCTTAATTATGGTTTATTTAACATTTAATGATCCTGTTTCTGGTGTTTACAAAAGCCAGGTAATAGATGTCTTACATTCATTAAATAAAAAAAATAAATCTTATATGACATTAATCTCCTTTTTTTCACTAAGAAATTATTTTTCCGAAAGAAGAAAGTTGAAAAGGCTTTATCCAAAAAGTATTTCTTTGCCAATGTTTCCCAAATTGAAAAATTGGAGACTTAATGCTTTTATTTTAAAATTATTTATGAAGGAGGAGATCATAATTTGTAGAGGTGTTTTTGCAACAAATATCGCATTGATGATATCCCACACAAAATCAAGAGTAATTTACGATGGTAGAGGAGCTGTAGCTGAAGAATATAACGAATTTAATGTCGGTGGAGATTTTTGTCCAAATGAGATTAAACAGTTAGAAAAGAAAGCTGTTTTAAATACTTTTTTTCGAATTTCTGTTTCTACTAAATTAGTTGAATATTGGTTTAACAAATTTGGTTATAATTTAAAGGAACATGTAGTTATTCCCTGTACTTTATCTGATTATGAAGAAAGGAATCATTCTAAAATTTTAAGAAAAGATTTGAATTTTGATGATGACGATATAGTTATTGTTTTTTCTGGGGGAACAGGACTTTGGCAATCTTATAATCTTTTGATTCTATTTTTGGAGAAATTTTTATCAACAAACCAAAAAGTTAAAATCTTGTTTCTATGCAAAAAAAATCAAGAAATAAATTCTTTTATTAGAAAATATAAATCTAGAGTTTTTATTAAATGGGTAAATTTTACAGATGTTTTTACTTATTTAAGTTTAGCTGATTATGGTATTGTTGTAAGAGACGAATCTATAACTAATTTTGTTTCATCACCTGTTAAAATTGCAGAATATCTTTCCTGTGGTTTGAAGATTTTAATTTCAAAAAAAATTGGAGATTTCTCTGATTTTATTGTTGACAACGATTTAGGTCATATATTGGATGAAAAAACTATCCCTCTTATTTCTAAAGTTTCTGATGACGAAAAAAAACAAATCAAAAATATTTCAGATCAGTATTTTCATAAAAAATCAAATTATATTCAAAAAAAATTTGAAATTTTAATTCATGCTCTAAATTCTTAGTTTTGAGCTTTGCATCTTACTTACAATTTATTTTTATTAAATGAAAATTGCATTTTTAAGTGACGGTATTTACCCATTTGTTGTAGGTGGAATGCAAAAGCATTCATTTTGTTTAGCTAAGGAATTAGTTATTTTGGGTAATGAAGTTGATTTATTTCATTCAATTAATTTTGGCAAAAACATCCCAAGTTCTAATTTTGTTAATAATTTATTTTTTAAAGGAAAATATGAATTCAAAAATATTTATTGTATCAACTTTCCTAAGTCATTTTATTTCCCTGGTCATTATCTATATAACTCATACAAGTACTCTTCCTGGATTTTAAATATTTTAGAAAAACAATCAGAAAAATATGATGTTATTTATTCGCAAGGATTTACAGCTTGGAAACTTTTATTAAATAACAATAAAATTAAGTCTAAAATATTTGTTAATTTTCATGGTTTTGAAATGTATCAATACGCTCCAAATCTCAAGACTAAAGTAGAGCAGTTATTATACAGGCCCATAGTTAAAAGCATATGTGAAAAATCTGATTTTGTTTTTTCATTTGGAGGTAAAATTTCTCATATTATTAAATCCATTGGAATTAACAGTTCTAAAATTATAAACTGTTTCAACGGTATTTCTCCTTTTTGGATAATTAAAAAGAATAATTTTTTAACAAATGAACCATTAAGATTTTTGTTTATTGGCAGAAACGAAAAAAGAAAAGGTTACAAAGAATTATGTAATGCCTTGTCAGAAGTAAATGGTACTAGTCTTGAATTTCATTTTGTTGGTGAAATACCAGTAAATCAAAGATTATCTATTTATAATCATTCCTTAATTTATCATGGCTTAATTAAGGAAGATTCCAAGAAGATTAAAATTTTTGATCAATGTGATGTTTTGATATGTCCTAGTTTTTCAGAAGGTATGCCCACTGTAATTCTAGAAGCTATGTCAAGAGGGATGGTTATTGTAGCCAGTAACGTTGGAGCTGTAGATGCTATGGTTTCTGAAAAAAATGGTATTTTAATGAATGGGAATTCCAAATCTGAAATCGTAAAAGCCATTTATAAAATACTAGCAAAAAATAAACATGAAATTAAGTTGTTAAAAAATTGTTCAATTGAATTAGTCAAATCAAATTTTACATGGAAAAAGATAGGAGAAGATTTAAATAAAAAATTATTAAAAATGTAAATTTTTGTTTGAGAATATGAAATATAGTCTACATTTTACAATTAATATTTTTTGGGGTGGTTTCAATATGGGTTTTCACTGCTTTTTTTCTTCTACTTTATCACAAATATTATTTAAAATAATTTTTAAATGAAATACTTAACTTAACCAAAAGCACACAAAATTGAGGAGTATTTAAAAAAAAATAATCTCTATAGAAGAAATTTGAGACCTTGATTTCTAGAAAGATTAATAATCTTGATTTATTTTTATTTAATGAAAATGCAGCTAAAAAGTTTGATAAATAATTAAGATTAACTAAAAGGAAAATATTTGTAATGGTATAAACTTATCATTATTCATATTTAAGTAGTTTTCAAAATATAGAAATGGATGACAATTATTTAGATAAAATTGATAAGAGTAAAAACTTATTAGCAATTGATTTAAGAGACTAATTAATATATAAAAATTTATTTTTTAACTCTATTTATTTAAATTATAATTGGGCTATTTCTTTTCTAAAATTTTGAAAAAGAAAATAGATTCTTATTTAAAAATTTAAAAGTTATAGATCTAATTTTTTGAAAAATTTAAAAATCAATATTAATGATGAAGCTTCTTCATTTGTAAGGATAATTTTATTTATCTCTTTGTTTTCTTCATCATTTATTTTCTTTAAATATCCCTTTGAGTTTTATTTTCATTATCTATTAATTATCGCATTAACTCCAATTTTTTTATTTAGAGTTGGAATACCTAAATTTTTATTATACGGTGCTTTTGCTGTTTTAATTGTTGGTCTTATAAATATTTCATTTTTAAACAATTCGGTATTTAATTTCTCAAAGATTTTTTTAGGTCTTTTGGCTTCCATATACTTTTATTACAGCCTACTTTTTCTAAAAAATTTCAATGTCAAGCTTTTTTTTAAGATTTATTGTAAACTATGTTTTCTAGTTTCTTTTATTGGAATGATCCAAGTAGTTTCATTTCTAATAAATTTCAAATATGGTTTTGATTATACATGGATATTTAATAAATGGGGAGTAATTGAAGGGGGTATTGTCGGTATTAGAGTAAATTCAATTTTGGCAGAGCCATCACAGTTGGGAATTGTATTATCCCCAGCATTGTTTGTTTCTGTAAGAAATTTGATTAAAAGAAAAGCACTTTATTTCAAAAAATGGGAATCATTACTCATTGTCATCATAGTCATATTAACAACCTCAACTATTGCATATTTTGGGCTTCTACTTTCTATATTAATAAATACAAAGTCATTTAAGTTAAGGTATATCTTAGTAGGATTGGTAATCTCTGTATTTGGGTTTTTTGTTGCTTACAGAAATGTTAATGAGTTTAAATTAAGAGTTGATGCAGCAAAAGGACTTTGGATAGAGGAAAATTTTGATATTGTAAATACTAATAATTCAAGTTTTGTTCTTTATAATAATCTTCATATAGCTAAACAAAATTTATTAAGTCACCCTCTTTTTGGAACTGGCTTAGGGTCGCATGAATTTGCATTTAAAAAATTTAGTTTAACCAAAAAGCTTTTAAATTATAGATTTGAGTTTAATGTTAAAGATGGAAACTCTTTGTTTATTAGATTGTGTTCAGAAACAGGGCTAATAGGTGTTATTTTAGTAATATTTTTTTGTATTAAAAATCTAATAATTTTAAAAGAACAAAGTGAAAATTTTGAAATTAAATATATTATAAGCAATGCTATATTTATATTAATTATTTTAACTCTTTTGAGACAAGGAAATTATATGTTAAACGGGTTGCCCCTGATGTTTTTAATGTACTACTACAATAATCATCAAAATCAAAATCAATTTTATTAAAAAGTGATCTATTGAAAAGAATCCTTATACTTTATAGTGAAATTTCAGTTTATACTCAAGAATGTCTAAATGACTACTTAAGTTTTTACCCAAACGTAAAAGTTTCATTGATTAAATGGCCTGTAAATTTAGAGGCCCCATTTAATTTAAAATGGCACAGGAATGTTTCTGTTTTAAATAAGTCTGATGTAAACCTGCTTTCTTTTTTAACAAATTATAATCCTAATTTGATTCTATGCTCAGGTTGGATTGATAAGGAATATATTAGCTTATTATCTAAGGTTAAAAAATCTTGTAAAAAGATTATGCTTTTAGATAATTATTGGAAAAATAATGTAAGGCAAAATCTGGGTTTAATTTACAATAGAGTAATGATAAAAAGACATTTTGATTGTTGCTGGATTCCATCTGAATTTCACAAAAAATATGCATTGAAATTAGGGTTTAAAAAAAATGAAATTAAACTAGGTCTTTATGCCAGAAACTTAAATAAATATGAGTTAGCCTATAAGCAGTCTATAAAGTTGAAATCAAAAAAATTTCCAAAGAATTTTATTTACGTTGGTAGATATTTAGAATTAAAGGGTATATATGATCTGTTAGAAGCATTTAATGAGTTTTCTTTAGAAAATAATGATTGGAATCTACATTGTATTGGAGTTAAAGATTTAGGAAAAATTCCAATTAAAAACCCTTTAATTCATCACCATGGATTTAAATCTACTGAAGAAATTTTACAGTTAATTCCTAAAATGGGTGTTTTTATTATGCCATCTCATTACGACCATTGGTGCATGGCAGTAAACGAATTTGCATCTGCTGGTTTTCCTTTATTGCTTTCTAAAAATGTGGGTTCAGCATCAACTTTTTTAAAAGAAGGTAAAAATGGTTTTTCTTTTTCACCAAAAAGCAAAAATAATATAATCAGAGCCCTTAATGATATTTCTATGCTAAATGATAAAGAATTAACTAAATTTGCTCACGAAAGTTTTAGGATTTCAAAAGTATTTGATACAAAAACATGGTCTAAAACTTTGCATGAATTTTTAAATAATGAATAAAATTTTAGTTACTGGAGGTGCAGGAAATGTGGGTGGAGCTCTTGCAAGAAAGTTGGTAGAAAACAGAAACTATGAAGTTATCATTGCCGATGATTTATCTACGGGCTCAAAATCTAAACTACCTTCTAACACATACAAAAATTGGAAATTTGTTCATTGTGATGTGAATAGCTACAAAGAGATTTCTGAGCTAATGCTTGTTAACCATTTTGATTTTGTGTTTCATTACGCTGCAGTAGTTGGAGTGAAAAGAACTCAAGAGAATCCCATAGCTGTATTAAATGATATTGATGGAATAAGAAATGTATTACAATTATCTAAAAATAGTTCTGTAAAGAGAGTATTTTTTTCTTCTTCATCTGAGGTGTATGGAGAGCCTGTAGAATTACCTCAGCATGAGCAAACCACACCCTTAAATTCAAGAGTGCCTTACGCAGTAGTTAAAAATGTGGGAGAATCATTTTTTAGGTCCTATGAAAAAGTATTCGGTCTTCCATATACGATTTTTCGATTTTTTAATACATATGGTCCAAATCAAAGTATGGATTTTGTGATCAGTAAATTTTTAGATGCAGCACTAAGAGGTGATGATATCACCATTTATGGTGACGGAAGCCAGACGAGAACATTTTGCTATGTAGATGATAATGTAAATGCTTGCATGAAAATATTCGAAGAAAATCACGCCCTGAATGATGTGATCAATATAGGGGGTGCAAAAGAATATAAGATAATAGATGTAGCAAAAACCATCATTAATATTTCTGGTTCTTCTTCAAAAATCATTCATTTACCTCCTCTCTCTGAAGGAGATATGACAAGAAGAATGCCTGATAATACAAAAATGCTTAAAATTCTAAACAAAGAACTCATATCATTAGAAGACGGCATAAAAAGAATGATTGATCATCCAGATTTTAAAATGTAATGTGTGGTATTAGTGGAATTTTTGATTGGAATTCATTAAAAAATGCAGAACATATAGCTTCAATTATGAAGGATGCTCAAGAACATCGAGGTCCTGATTTTAACTCCACTTATAAAGACGAAAATATATTGATAAGCCATAATAGGCTTTCCATTATTGATTTGGATCGTCACTCCAATCAACCTATGCATAGTAACTTAGGTGATGTGGTTATTTCATATAATGGAGAACTCTATAATTATCTAAACTTAAAGAGTGAATTAGAAGCTACCTATCCGTTTAAGACTCAATCTGATACAGAAGTTATCATCGCTTCGTATTTAAAATGGGGGATAAGGATGTTAGATCGATTTGAAGGTATGTTTGCATTTGCATTGTGGGATAAAACTGAAAAACAACTTTTTCTTGCAAGAGATAGAATGGGAGTTAAGCCATTATATTTTATGGAATATGGTAGAAGTATTTTGTTTTCTTCTTCTTGTAATACTATAATAAAAGCGGTTTCTGAAAAACCATTTAATTTAAATAAGAATAGCATTCAAGAGTATTTAAATTTCGGGACGGTTTACTCTCCATCGACCATAATAGATAAAGTGAAATCTGTTGAGAAGAGTCATTACATACATATTTCTAACGAATCATTTGAACAATTTAAATATTGGGAGCCTACAATGCAGATTGAAGTTGATAAATTAAAGTATGATGATATAACGAAAAAAGTAAATCAACTTCTACTTCAATCTATAGAAAAAAGGTTAATTGCAGATGTTCCTGTTGGGGTATTTTTAAGTGGTGGAATAGATTCAAGTACTTTAGTGGCAGCAGCGTCTAAAGTTGCTGAAAATAAAATCAATACTTTTTCAATTACATTTGATGACAAAATATACGATGAAGGCATATATGCTCGCCAGATAGCTGATCTTTATGCGACCAATCACAAGGAAATTAAAGTAGATCCTAATTTTCTTCTACATAACATGGACAAATACATCAAACAGATGGATCATCCAACCGCTGATGGGCTAAATAGCTATGTTATTTCAAAAGCAGTATCCGATGAAAATATAAAAGTTGCCATTTCTGGAGCTGGATCAGATGAACTATTTTTAGGTTATTCTTTTTATAAATTGGCAGCTCAGTTTGAAGAAAATCAATGGGTTCAGTCTTTTCCACCTTTTTTAAAGAAAATAGCAGGATACCTTGTTAAACAAATATATACTGATCATAAGGGCGAAAAGATGGCCTCTATTTTAAATCAAAAGTTTTTAAAGTTAGATTATTATTATCCGTTTTTTAGAAAAATGTATTCGGATAAAGAATTAACCCTTTTGTGTCCCAGCTTACATTTTAATTCATCTCATTATGCATTTGATTGGTATCAAGAAAATATTGGTCAAAAATCCATTTGGCCTCACTATTCAAAATTGTCTTTACTAGAAATGGAATGCTATTTGCAACATGTGTTATTAAGAGACGCAGATCAAATGGGAATGGCAAATTCCTTAGAAATTAGAGTGCCATTTTTAGATTACCAACTAATTGAATTTGTACTTTCAGTTCCCGATAGATACAAAATTGGAACTCATCAAAAGCAATTATTACTTGATTCAGTATCTGGGTGGATTCCTGATGAAATCATGGGTAGAAAGAAAATGGGGTTTGTTCTTCCAATAGAAAAATGGATGAAAAATGAACTCAGTACATTTTGTGAAAATGCGTTAAAGGAGCTGGAGAAATTTCATGTATTTGACTTAAAATATGTGTTAAAGATGTGGAACCAATTTTTGGCTGGTGATAGTCGAATTCAATGGGTTAAAATATGGTCCTTAGTCATCTTAGGCAGTTGGTCTTCTGTACACAAAATAAACCAATTCAATGCTTAAAATAGTAGTATTTATTGATTGGTATAAACCCGCATATAAAGCTGGTGGACCCATAAGTTCTATTTATAATTTAATAGAACTATTAGGTGATGAAATGGAATTTTACGTAGTTACGTCTGATCGAGATTTAAATGAGCAATCAGCGTTGGAAGGATTGAAGTATAATCAGTGGGTTGACCAAGGTAAAGCTAAAGTTAGATACCTCAGGGAAAATCAAGAAAAAAGAAGGGTTTTAAAAGAAATTGTGGGACAATTATCCCCTGATTGTATCTATCTTAATGGTATATTTTCATATTTCTATTCGGTTCTGCCTCTTTTCCTTTTTAAGAATTACCATATAATAATTTCTCCTAGAGGAATGTTAATTAATGAGGCATTGAAAATAAAATCATTTAAAAAAAGATGTTTTTTACTTTTTATGAAATGGGTAAAAGGATATCAAAATGTGATTTGGCAATTTTCTAATGAGGAGGAATACCTAGAAGCTCAAAAATCAGTTTTTATAAAGAATTACTATACTATACCTAACTTGACTAAGCGTATTTCGGTCAAATCTATACTAGAAAAATCTTCCTTTGAATTAATTTCTGTTTGCCGAGTAAACGAGATAAAGAACATTCACTTTTTTCTTATTGTACTTAAAGAAGTTGATTTTGAGTGTAATTATACTATTATTGGGTCTATTGAGGATGAGGTGTATTACAATGAATTAAAAAGTTTAATCAAAGAATTACCCCCTCATGTCTCCGTCCAATTTGTTGGTCCAAAACCCTATCACGAAATTGAAAAACAACTCGCACATTCATCTCTTTTCATATCTACTTCTAGAAATGAAAATTATGGACATAGTATAATTGAAGCTTTAGGTAACGGAATACCTGTTTTGGTTTCTAAGGCTTGCCCTTGGATTCAATTGGAATCATATCATGCTGGATATAGATTGCCATTTGAAAAATCCATTTTTTTAGAAAAACTTAAGGATTTTAATGAAAAGAGTAGGGAAGAAAAAAATCAATTTAAGAAAGGAGCTAGAGCATATTATCAAAAATTTGCTAATCCTATCCATTATAAAAATAGTTATATTGAACTTTTTGAAGATACAGCTTGAAGTTGAAAACAGATTTAAATACATATAACAATAACAGCTATTCATCAGGGAATTTTATAGCTAGATTCATTTGGTATTTTGTTAATGCCATTTTCTTTAAATCCAGCTTTTTTCCATTGTACAGCTTAAAGAGAGCCCTTTTGAAGTTATTTGGTGCTGATATTGGTGTAAATGTAATTATCAAACCTAACGTAAATATTAAATATCCTTGGAAACTTAAATTGGGTGATTATGTATGGATTGGTGAAGGGGTGTGGATTGATAATTTAGATTTTGTTTCCATAGGAAGTCACTGTTGCGTCTCTCAAGGAGTGCTACTTCTATGTGGAAATCATGATTACTCAAAATCATCTTTTGATCTAATGGTAAAACCTATAGTATTAGAAGAAGGAGTTTGGATTGGTGCAAAATCCGTAGTATGCCCAGGTGTGATAATTGGCAGCCATGGGGTTTTAAGTGCAGGATCTGTTCTGTCTAATGATATTAAACCATATGAGATTTACAATGGAAACCCAGCTGAAAAGATTAAAACAAGAACAATCAAGTGAAAATT
>CACAYQ010000009.1 GCA_902536695.1 uncultured Bacteroidota bacterium
CTAAAATCCTATAAAATTCTTTATCTCCTAATGGCATTCCTAAATCAATTCCGGACATCAAAAAAAGACTTACTACATAATATAATTGAACTGCTAAATGTTCATCTCCAATTTCAGGAATGTCTTTAAAATAAACACCATTATTTATTCCAATTAAACCAAAAAGGATTATGATTATAATCGGAACAGCTCTGTAAAAAAATGAAGAAATTATATTTTTTCTATCCATATTAAATAATCTTTTAGTTTTCAATAATTAATTTTAAAAACTTCTTCATTTCCCTCCATATCTTCAATATCAATTCTATAGGATTGTCCTAAAGAAGCAATAAAATATTGAATGATGTAAACTAAATCTATAGGTTTTTCTTCAACTATAGATAAAGCAATAAACTCAGCCGTGTAGTGTTCTATTCCTTCTTTTTTTAAATTATTTTCAATTACATTTTTATGCATTTTTGAGTTAAACTCGTTCCCAACATACTCTAATAAGTATGCCTCGGATTCAATAACTATTGTGCTTGATGAATCACCTGGAGTAATATTCAGAAGATAGTCTGAGCCCTTGTAGCTCTTATATAATCTGTTAAGCTCTTTTAAAAAATCGAGGTATTCAAAATTATAACGAAACTCAGACGTATATAATCTACAATCTTCAGTCCCTTTTAAAGCGTTTTTAAGTAAAATCATTGTATAAACATTTCCAAACACTCAATAATAAAAAAAAAGAGCATAGAGAAATTTATCTAATCCCATTTAATTTATTAAAAATTAAACTATGTATCGATTAACTGAAGTAGAATTAAGATCTGGTGATAATACTAATGCAGATAAAGGCAGTTATTTTTTAATTGGTAAAAATAAAGCAACACCTGAAAATGTGAAGATTCTAATTAGCAAACTTTTTCCGGATGAAAATGAAGGACCTAATGCTACAAATATATTATCCATAAGTTCCACAGAATTTTTAGACGATTATACAACAATGGATACATTAAAATCGATATTAGGTGATTTTAATTTAGATACACTTGGCGATAATAAATTTTTAGTAAATGCAGGTTACAGCTTTTGTAAGTTTGAATTTGGTGAAGGAATTAGGATTTAGTGATCTTATAATGGTCTCTAACGCAGATGCTATAGTTATAACAGGGGCTAATAAATAAGCTAAAAGAACTAAAATCCTATAAAATTCTTTATCTCCTAATGGCATTCCTTAATCAATTCCGGACATCAAAAAAAGACTTACTACATAATATAATTGAACTGCAATATGTTCATTCCCAATTTCAGGAATGTCCTTGATTCTTTGGCTTTTGAAATAAGAAATTTAAAAGTTGGCAATGAATATCTTATAGATTGGATAGTAGAAAATGAATCCGAAAGAGCAAAAGATTTTAAAATTGAATAATTATACTTTTAGTATTAATTTCATTAAAAGTTATTTGATTAAATAATTAGTTTCATAATGTTTTTAAATAAGTATACAGTCCAGAAAACAGCTTTCCGTTTAGCAACACAGACAATCTATCAGCTGATAAATTTTTGGGTAAATTTCCGTCAACCAAGTTTTTAAACCCACCTTCCCAGCAATAAGAGAACAGTTCATGGAGACCATTAATATCTTTGTACACGTATATATAAGCTGAACTAGAATAGAGTTCGGTGTTTTGCTCAGACAACAAGGCTACATTACCAAACCACTTATCATCACTAGTATCCCATTCGGTCAATTCTTCCTTAGGCATTCCCAATACAACCCCGTCATTAGGGCATATTGATATTTTAAATTTTTCATAAGTGTCACCTTTATCAGGTGAATTTTCTAAACGGATGACAATTAAGTCTCCCCACTGTTGATCCCAATCAAATTGTAAAGGTACCGGGAGCTTTTTAGTTAAGAACGAATTAATATCAGGATTTGAGTTAGAACTATTGAGTTTCAAACTTTTAAATTTTATTTAAAATAAATCCTATAATGAAAATAATTAGTACATATTTAGTACATTTACATGTGGTTAGTATTTTAAAGAAAAAAACAGCTGAAAAAGCGAATTTTAAGATTAAAAATCTCGGTGATTGTATCCGACTTAGTAACCTCATATTAGAAATTAATGATGAATTTATTAGCTACAATACGCTAAGGCGGTTTTACGGTATCGTTAAAAGTCCTAAAAAAACATCTACTAAAACACTTGACATTCTATCCAGATTCAATGACTATAGCGATTATGGTCATTTTCTTAAATCATTCAAATTTGAAAATAAATGGAAGCAGCAAAACGACTTGTATGAAGTGATGAGTAATGAAAATGATGAAGGTATATTACAGTTAGCTCAAAAATCACTAAAACATAAAGAAAACCATATCGGAATTACAATTCAAATTTTAAGAGAACTCATAATTACTAAAAAATACAATTTGTTAATTCAGGTTTTTGAGTTAGAAGAGTTAAATTTTCATAAGCTGAGTTATGATGAAATCACCCATATTGGTAATGGAGTTGGGTTATTGCTGAGAAACTTCAAATTAGACATTTCTGTTTTAAAAGAACTTATAAAAATTAAAAACTACCAAGATTTAGTACTAACCATGTTTGTGGACTATAGCCACTTAAACGGGTATTATTTAAATCAAATTAATGTTCTCAATATACTAGATTGCAAACCACACATGATCGCTTTTAAGAAGTGTTTATTTAATCTTCATTTGTATTTAAATAATAAAAAAGTGATTCCAATAAATATTCAACAGGAAGATACATTTCACCCTATATTAAAAAGCAGAATCGTAGCCCAACATCTATTCTACCACAAAAAAAATAAAATGCGTCACTTCGAAGATTACGTTCAACATGAAAGTGCAGCGCATTTTCCTATTGAATATTTTTATGAAATTATACTTACGTGCTTAGTCACTAAGGATATTGAAGTTATGCGATGGACCATATCGCAAGTAGAGAAAAATAATTCGGAAAAACACATATTTCACATACGACACCTGCAACACTATTACGTGATGAAATCATTGTATTACGCAGCTATCGGGGATAAAAAATCATATCGAAAAGCAAAAAGTCTTTTCAGCTTGGAAGCGGCATCTACTTCTTATAAAGAATTTCTCAGAATTTTTGTTCTGATGGGACAATACCACTTTAGCCAAGGGTATGACCGAAAGTTTTATAAAACCGAATACATCAAACTGGCTAAAAAGTTAGGATACCCTCTATTTGACGAAAACTATCTACAATTAGTGTAGCCCTTTTGCCGCCAAATAACGCTCAGCGTCTAGGGCTGCCATGCATCCTGTACCTGCTGCTGTAACAGCTTGTCTATACACATGATCTGCTGCATCTCCGGAGACAAAAACTCCTTCTACGTTAGTTTTAGCAGATCCAGGTTTATTGATAATGTATCCACCTTCATCCATATCTAGGAAAGGCTTAAATACAGCTGTGTTTGGGGTGTGACCAATAGCAATAAATACACCTGTACATGAAATTTCTTTTTTATCTTGGGTTTGGTTATTTACCACTCGAACACCCGTTACTACGTTACCATCTCCAAGGACCTCATCTAACTCCGTATTGTGTAAAATCTCAATGTTTTCCATTCCTCTTACTCTCTCTTCCATAATTTTAGAAGCTCTAAATTCATCTCTCCTTACTAACATGGTTACTTTGGTGCACAGGTTTGCCAAATAGGAAGCTTCTTCACAAGCTGAATCACCTGCACCTACGATTACCGTTTCTTGCCCTTTGTAGAAAAAACCATCACAAACAGCGCAGGCAGAAACACCACCTCCGTTTAATAGATACTTTTCTTCGGATTCTAAACCTAAATAACGAGCAGAAGCCCCCGTAGAAATAATAATGGTATCTGCATGAATTTCTTTATCGTTATCCACCCATACCTTGTGTACTGAACCAGAAAAATCAACTTTAGTGATCATTCCCATTCGAACATCGGTTCCAAATCGCTTTGCTTGTTCTTCCAATTCTATCATCATCTGCGTTCCATTGACTCCCTTAGGGTAACCAGGGAAATTATCTACATCCGTTGTAGTTGTCAATTGACCACCAGGTTGCATACCCTGGTACAATACTGGGCTCATATTTGCTCTTGATGCATAGATAGCTGCTGTGAAACCAGCAGGTCCTGACCCAACTATTAAACACTTGTGTTTTTCCATTTTGATTCTTAAAAGTAAGGGGACAAATATACTATTTGAAAGCTAATTGAAATAGAAAACTTATTCACAAATAAGCGTATCATATGACACGCCATAGCCAATAAAAACTCCAAGACCATCGCCCTCCACATTATACGGTAAATTTCCCGGTGAAGAAAATATACTTCCATTGGAAACGGCTTGGTTTTCCATAGCTCTTACGTATAGATAGGTAGGGTATGTCGTGGTGGTTGATTTTACAAGCACGGTATCTCCTCGTTTGTAAAAACCTCTTTCCGGTCCTTGGTCATCTGGCCCTTCCAATATACCGTCTTCGCCCCTAGGAACAGCGAAGTCAAAACTTAAACCATTAAATAACTTATCATCTGTTGAACTTCCAATAGGAGCAAGTGGCCTATTATCTTTCATCGTTCCCTTCACATTATCAAAGGGAGGATCGTAATTATAGGTATAGCTATTAATTCGCTGTGCAAACCAACGATAACAATTTCCTACCGTATCGGGATCCGTAAACTTGGCCCATATAAAACCCAAAGAATCATAAGCTTCGTAAGCAAAAAACCATAAACTATCTAAAATAACAGGATGAGGAATTTGGGCTTTGGCATGAGCTTCTTTATCTCCCACTTGTACATGAAGGGTGTAATTTTTACCATATTGTCCAATAATTTCAGGGTCAAATGAGGTGTAGCCCGGAAGTATAACCCCATTAGAGTTCACAAAGGAATATACCAATTCAAAGGTTGTATCTCCATCATGTAATTCTACCATAGCATTATCGACAAACATATTTAGAAAAGAATTGCTATCTAAAGGATCAAAGTAGCCTTGGGTATTAGTCACTATAACTCTTGGGGGTAACCCGCTTTCTACTACCGCTTCCAGCACAAAAGTTTGCTCCACATCCGGTAGATCAAACTCTATTTCTTTTTGACAATTTATTAGAAGCAACACACACAATATGTAAAAAAACTTTTTCATTAAAATTTAAAATTCCAGGTAATACTAGGCAATATTGGAAATAAAGAAACCTGATTAGCGCCAAATTCTACACTACCTTGTAAGGGATCACCACTATAATCAAAAAATATAAAATATGGATTAGCTCGGTTGTATAAATTATAAACGGAGAAGTTCCATGATGAAATCACTTTTTTCTTCACCATATTTACCTTTCCACTGTCCTTATCAACTTGCTTTTTAGTGGACTTGGCATCTACTGTGACCGACAAATCCATTCTGTGATATGGATCTAAACGATAAGCATTTCTATCACTCCAAACCGTTATTAGTCTATTTTCTTCTAATGAGAACCACCTACGTTCCGGAAGTGTTAATGAATTTCCTGTGGCATATATAAATACACCACCAATATTTACTCTTTCACTGAGTTGATATTGCAAAACAACAGATAAATCATGTCTACGATCATACTTAGCTGGGAACCAACCTCCATCGTCAATTTCATCAAATTGTCTCATCGTTTTAGACCAGGTATATCCTACCCAGCCGTTAAAATCACCTACTCGTTTTTTGAGGAAAAATTCAGCTCCATATGAATACCCTCTTCCGAAAGTCAGTTGATTATCCACATTGTTACTCAAATTATCTTCGGGAAAAGAATTCTCTTTGTACTCAATTAAATTTTGGAGATCTTTATAATATACCTCAACTGACCCTTCATACTTATTATCAAAAAAGTTTTTGAAGTATCCCATGCTATATTGAGTGCCAATTTGTGGTTTTACCAGTTCCGTACTTGGAAACCAAAGGTCAGTAGGTAATGAAACTGAGGATATAGAAGCTAAGTGTATGTATTGGTAATTATGGGCAATGCCAAATTTAAATGAAGAATTGTCCTTTAATAAATATCGGGCTGAAAGTCTGGGTTCAGGGCCGTAATAAGTCTTTACAGACTCAAAATCACCATAAACGGTTGTGCTGTCCGTCACTCCAGAATTAGGGTTTTTATAATATCGAGTAAATGGGCCTACGTGTTGGTACATGGACAAACGGAAACCGGCATTAATTTTAAAATTTTCGCTTACATCCCACTCATCCAGCAAATATATAGCGGCTTCGTTACCAAATATTTTTACATCTTCACCGGTGTCGAATTCAACATCGCCTGATGATGCTCCCAAACTTGATGGTATAAATCGATGTAAGGTATAATTCCAACCAAATTTAACGTTGTGTAATGAATTAGGATAATAGGTGAAATCTTGCTTTAAATTACCATCTCTAATTCCTGATGATAGACGAAAAGTAAAGCCGCTAGAACCCCCTTCAAATGCAAAATTATAATCCGTAAACACAGCTGAAGTGTTTACAAATAGTCGATCATTAAATAGATGGTTCCACCTTAATGAAGCCGTAGAATTTCCCCAGGGAACATTAAAAGTAAAATCCAAATCGGCATTATTAAAAGTGAAAACATCCCTACCAAAATATCCACTTAAAAATAAACGATCCTTGTCCGAAAGTCTCCAGTTTAATTTTGCGGTTAAGTCATAGAAAAAATATCCAGATCCACTAAAGGCGGATGTGTCTGGTATTAAAGGTCGAGTTAATACATCAATGTAAGTTCTTCTTCCTGAGAGAATGAAAGATGCTGTATCTTCCTTAATCGGACCCTGTAAAGTCAATCTAGAAGCAATTAATCCTATACCTCCATCTGCATGAAAAGACTTATAATTTCCATCCTTCATAGTAATATCTAAAACAGAGGCTAATCTACCGCCATAGTTTGCAGGCATTCCTCCTTTTGTAAGGGATACATTTTTAATAGCATCTGCATTAAATACAGAGAAAAACCCAAATAAATGAGATGCATTATACACGGTAGCCTCGTCCAATAAAATTAAATTTTGATCCGGTCCACCTCCTCTTACATAAAATCCAGTATTTCCTTCCCCACCAGACTGAACACCAGGTAAAAATTGTATGGTCTTGAGTACATCGACCTCTCCCATGAATGCAGGAATGGTTTTTATTTTGTCTATGTTTAGATCAATTTTACCCATCTGTGTACCCTTTGTATTTTCATCCGATTGTTCCGCTTCAACTACCACTTCTTGGAGCAAGTCATCAGATTCACTTAGGTCAATATTTTTTCTCACGTTAGTATTCAGAATGGCATCTTCAAAAAAGTCCTTATATCCCACATAAGAGTACTTCACTTTGTAACTTCCTTGATTTAGCGTAAGGGAATAAAATCCATACACGTTGGTTGTGGTGCCTTGACCTAATTCTTCTACAAACACACTAACTCCAATTAAACCTTCGCCAGAACTTGCATCTTTAACATAGCCGCTTAAGGTATACTGTTGGCCATAGCCCAAACAGTATAGGAAAGTTAATAGTAGAGTTGGGAGGAATTTCATCTCGCAAATTTAATTATTTTGTTTATCTTTTTAATTAATTAGTTAAACAAAATTTAACCACCCTTAAATTTCACGTTGGCTCCTAAGTCTTTTAAGAATTGTTGAACTTTATTTCTATGGTCACCCTGTACATAAATCTCTCCCTGTTTGAAACCACCACCAACACCACATTTTTGCTTTAGCTTTTTAGCTAAATCACTTGCATCTTCATCAGATCCTGTAAACCCTTCGATCAAAGTTACTGTTTTTCCTCCTCTATTTTTTCTATCCACCAACACATATAAATTCTGTTCTGAAAAAGGAATAGAAGAAACTTCATCGAACTCTTCCTCATATTCAAAGTTTGGATTAGTTGAATAAACAACATTAATTCTATTTTTTTTGGACTTTTTACTCATTACTGATGAAAAATTAGGGCCTTTTCTGACTTATCGTAAAGAAGCTTTAGTTCATCATTTACAAAAGTTTCAAATGACTGATAGTTCAAGACTTTTGTGGTATCTTTTGACCAGTTCACAATGAAGACGTAGTTGGTATCGTAACTTCCCTCAAACTCCGAGAAAGATCGTCCATAGTTTAATGAATTTATATCCGGAAAGTGAACTAAAATTCGATCATTTAAGCTGTTTAACTTTGAATTTTCTTCATCAATGTATTGAAGTACCTTTTTGTACTCCAGCATTTCATTGTAAAGAGACTCTATTTTCTCATCGTTGTTTACTAAAATTTTATTTAGTAGTTGCTGTTCGTCAATGGCTTTTTGCTGTAAATTATGTACTTCAAAAACAGCATTTCCGAGATCGTATTTTTTAAGCTGAAGACCCCACAGCTCTTGAATTTCACTATTGATGTATTTACCATCAATATTTAAAGTGATTTTGGGAGCTTCTTCATCGTATTCTAAAATGATATTATCCTCCGATAAAACGATCTCATTATCAATGGTAATTTGCTCGGATATGAATCGCTCCGTGTTTTGGACAAATATGGATTCTTGTATGATATTATAAAATTTAAAAACACTAGGAATAACAATCAATAACAAAATAATAAATACATACACTTTAACCTTTCTTTCAATTTTAGGATTGACATATTGCACTTTTGGAAAACTGAGCAATCTAAGCACTACATAGGTGGCCAAACAAATAAATACACTATTTAATAGAAAGAGGTATAGAGCTCCAATAAAATAGCTCCAATTCCATAGGGCTAAACCAAAACCAACCGTGCATAACGGAGGCATTAACGCAGTAGCAATAGCCACTCCAGGAATTACGGTAATGGCAGTTGATTTATTACGAACAGTGGCCGCAATTACACCCGCTAAACCTCCAAAAAAGGCTATCAATATATCTAATACCTGTGGCTTGGTTCTGCTTAATAATTCTGCAGTTTCTGTTTTGATTGGAGATACTTTAAAAAAGATAAATGAAGCCAACAAACTAGCCACAACCATAATACCGAAGTTTTTAAGAGAAGTGATTAGCGCTTTGAAATCGTTAGAAGAGAGTGCATATCCTATTCCCCTGATAGGTCCCATTAACGGAGAAATAAGCATAGCACCAATGATGACCGCTGTTGAATTATTGATCAGTCCAATAGAAGCAACGATGATAGAACAAATTAAAATCCAAATATTAATGGCACTAAAAGAAATATCGTTTTTAATATCAACGATGGTTTTTTCTTTATCCACTACATCGTAGATAGAGAATAGCTTTTTTATGAATCCAAATATAGACTTGATGCCTTTACTGACCGAAACTTTCTCGACTTCAGACTTGATTGGATCGTAATCAATTTTTCCTTGGTCTTCCATAAATTAATTTGAGTAACTAATGTAATAACAGATCAGATACTTTTTGTAAACTTTTTTGATTTTCTTCCGTATTCAACTGTTCATAAATCTGGTTTATATCTTTAGATGTCAAATGCCAACTCATTGAAATTTCGTCACTTGACCCTTCCTTCAAGGAAAATTCAACATAATGTATATCTCCTTTAAAACTAGATTTTAACTGATTTAACATTTCATCATTCCGGTAATCTTGAATCTTTAAAAAATTACCATATACATTGGTTAATGGAGTAAACAATTTCGAAATCAAACTACCAGATTGCTTATCTTTAATTTTTGTTTTCTTCTCCCTATCTCTTAGCTGTATAATGACAACACCAGAGGTGTGTTCATAGATCCAATTTTTAAAATTATCTATATATTTTATGGATGTAGTTAATCCTAAATTATCTCTTAACCCAGCATCCATAACCTCTATCTTGGGCTCAGACGGGAGAAATACCATTGGAAGTATATATGGGAAAGTTGCATTCATTCTCATGGCAGAAGACATTTTTAAATATTGAGGATCATTTTTGTTAAATAGAGTTGAAAACTCAATGTTTTCTAAAGCTATTTTTCCTGAAAAAAGGCTAGTGTCTGTGTTACACAAAAAAGTTATTTTTTGAGGAGAAATAAGCAACCGTCTTCCATCATTTACTACGGAAGGAGAAAATATCATCATGGGAATATCAGAATGGTATTCTGGCAACTTATAATCTAAAATTCGCTTACCTTCAAAGCAGTTCAAATTTTCAATTAAATTCTTTTCAAAAAACCAACCTCTATCTTTAGTGTAGATATACTTTCCATCGTCATGTTTTTTAAATCGGTAAAACATGTCTGTAGTAGCTATACTAAACGCCAATGGATTTAGTAGATCTTTGGAAATCCTTCTTTTCATTTCATTGCTATTTACTATGGTTTCACCATATATTCCTTTCTTATAATTTTCTCTATAGAAAGCAGCGCCAATCATTCCACCCGAGGCTCCTGTGATCAAATGAGTCTGTTTGGTTAATCGTTGGTTTGTAATACTGTCAAGGAAGTTCAACACATGTACTGTCCAAAGGGCAGATCTTAAACCACCACCACTTGTATTAATAAATACCATTTTAGGTTTATTTATTCCTTTATTTTTTTGACTCCAATGGGTTAATATTTCAATATTTTCTTTTATTGAGTTTTCAACCTTTAATTTATCCTGCTGAAGTTCACTGATATTTTCATGATCATATTTAGGTTTTAAATCATAGTTTAGACCATATGCATAGTTTCTAAATTGAAATAAGTGAAATCGATTAGTTAGAAAATTAAAAGAAACTATAGCAAGGATAAGAAAGGTTAATGTCCAACCTTTAAACCAAGAGTATAGGACCGAAAAAAGCATGATTAATAATGTGAACAACAAAAAAATACTTGCACCAGCGGGAATATTAAGCCAAGAAATATCTCTGAAAAAACCAATACCCAAGAACGAGATTATTAAAGCCAACTCAAAAATAGATGCATTTACATGGTTTTGTGTGAACACTTTTTGGATAAGTTCCTTGTCATAATGCTTTGTACTTCTTGCAATATTTATAGAAAAAAAGTTCGACAAGTAGGTATCTACTCTCCACGTATTCTTGTATACATTAACTCTTGAGTTTTTCTTTTTTTTAATAAAGTTGGACTCTTTTACTTTGTCATTTCCTAGGTTTTCAAAATAGGTTTCTGTCTTGCCACTAATCACAAATACATTTTTATTAAACTGGATAAAATATAAAATGGATAAAATGTAAAAAACAAACAACCCCACTAAGACACAAATGATATAAATAAAGACGATTCCACTGTTCATCAATTCTTCTTCAGTCAAGAAGAGAAAAATTTGAACTAAATAAGTCAAAATGAATAAAGAGGGAATTAACATGTTATTCAAGCAGAACTTTAAAAATGGTCTCGAGAGAGTAGCTAAAAATGTAAAATCGCGAGAAAATAAAATATAACTGTATATATGAAAAGCCATAATAAACCCGCCTAAAGAAAAACCCATAATTAGAAAAGACCATGCACCTATCTCGCCCATATAAATTGGAGCTAAAAACAAAGTGTCTATACCAAACCCAACCCCTAAATTGCCGCTGACATATAAAAACAAAACCAACCAAAAAAGCAATAAAATATGGTTTCTCTTGATGTGTAGAAACAAAAGCTGAACAGGGAAGAAATAGATAACTCTTGTAAAGAACTTACTATTTATTCTTCT
This sequence comes from uncultured Bacteroidota bacterium, assembly GCA_902536695.1. Lineage (GTDB taxonomy): Bacteria > Bacteroidota > Bacteroidia > Flavobacteriales_D > Parvicellaceae. The sequence goes on from CACAYQ010000009.1 coordinate 11,670, forward strand.
TTCTTGTATGGAGGATTCTTCAGCCATTAATTACTTTAAGATACTGAAAATCTCTGTACGCTAATTCAAATTATTTCTTTGTGCGAAAAAAAGTAATACATAAACTAAATGCACCATCGCTAAGAATAGTGGAAAAACAATAACTGCGTTGCCAGTGACATAGGGCCATGAAACCGTTAATGATGCACCCAGAACAAAAAATGGCACTAAAACATAAGCCAATTGAAATATCCAATAAAATATCCAGCCTAACTTTAATCTATAAAACATCATACCGACTCCTACCATGGCCAGCACATCAAAGGCTATTCTTGCTCCATATACCTTAACCAATTGATTTTGATAATATTCATTATAAATAAACCCTTGTTCTTCCCATTGTTCAAGCACTATTCTTAGTCCATCATTCATGTTTTCAACAGATAAAGGAGAAGACATGAATAAAAAACAATGTAAACTATCGTTGGCAATGCAATAAATAAATCCTATGAAACTTAAGATGCATAGATAGGTAATGGGTGATTTTTTCTTCATCGTTTAAATCTTTTCAATTTTGTAATTACAAAATTGGTGATTATTGGGAGCTAACAACGTAATGGTTTTTAATTTTTGATTTCGAAAAATGGACAATTCTATAGTTGAACGGTGAAAATAAGAAAGCCATTTATCTAAATTTTGATTCACTTTAACACCGTTAACGGAAAGAATATGATCATTTTCAAGTAAACCACTTTCAAAAGCTGAACTGTTTTCAAGCACTGAAATCACATGAACTTCGTTGTTTTTAAGTTGTGTTTTAAAACCATACAACCATAGCTTATTTTCGGATTCTACTGCGCTATATTTCCATCCAAATACAGAAAAGGCACGTTGTAAGTAAGGTGAAAAATCTTGAACTCCATAAACAAGTGCATCAAATAGATTTGTAAAATCTGTCCCTGATACGGATTCTAATGCATCTTTATAGGTAGATGCATCATAGGAATTTACTTTTTTACTTGAATCATGTAATACTCTCATTACATCATGTAACGTTTTTGATCCTTTGGTATGATCTCTTATCTCGGCATCACAAATTAAAGCAATTAAAGCACCTTCTACGTAGATAGATACTTTTCTTCCGGGAATTCCAGACGTATAGCCGTCAAGCCACGTATCCCAACTAGATTCTGAAACAGAGTAATGGAGCCTTCCATCATTGTGAAAATGCCGCTTTAGTAAATTTGATAATTCCTTAAAATATTGAGTCTGATCAAACACATTAGACTCAAATAAAATTCGATCGCCCATGTATGTAGTTACACCTTCAGTTACATAACCTAACTTCGTATAATTTTCACGAGTATAATCATATGGCACCATATCAATAGGTCTGATTCCTTTAACATTCCACACATGATATAATTCATGAGATGAAACACCAAGTAGTTCTGTGTATAATCGTTCAAATACATCATAAGATGGGCCTAATAGTATTACCGTAGAGTCATGATGTTCAACACCATGGTATGCATTATGAGTTGTGATTTGAAATAAAAAATGATACGTCTGGTGAGGAAAACCACCAAAAAGATCGATTTGATATTCAATAAATGTAGCGAAATCAACTATTAGCTTTTCCCAATTTAATTTAACCTCCCCTTGAAAGCAAAAATAAAATTGAACGTCTTTTACAGATATTTTTTTATGTTTTACGCTTGGACTAGCAATAAAAGGGGAATCAAATAATTCGTGGTAGTTTGTAGCTTTAAGATGGTGACTATTTTGATTTCCGATGGCACTGTAGACTTGATAGGATTTTGGAACGTCTAGCGTTATTTCAATTTCAGTTTCTGGAAATTCTGGTAGGAATAAAAAACAATTAACAGGGTTAACATATAGCTGATTTTCATCTAGATATGTCGATCCTGCATTTAACTCAGCAGCATAGTATTGATAGGTAATTATGAAATCCTTACCGTTAGCTTGTATACACCATTTGTCTTTTGTCAACTTATTGAACGAAATGGGATGACCATCCATATCATTTACCTCAAAATCTTTGATGTTTTTTGCAAAATTGCCCAATTCATATCTTCCAGGTCTCCAAGCTGGCAATTGAACGATAATTTGATCCAAGCTAAACCCATTTACAGTTAAACTGAAATCAATAAAATGATTTTCTGGGTCTGTGTAGCTTAATACATATTTCATAACTCAAAAATAGAATTAATGTGTAAACCTATATGTCATTTTAGATGCATAATTAAATTTGTGACATGAAAAAATATGATGTAGTTGTACTTACTGATTCTAGATACGTTAACCCATTAAAAACAAACACATACATAAGTAATGTATTACGAGAGGATGAGTTGGTCATAAACGCACTAAAAGAAAAAAATCTATACGTTGTCAAAAAGGATTGGAATGACTCCATTTTTGACTGGGAAACTACACGATCAATACTATTCAGATCTACTTGGGATTACTTCGATAAATTTGAGCTATTTAAGAAATGGTTTAATAAAACAAAAAATAAATGTTTGATGATAAATTCGACTGAAACCATAGAATGGAATATTGACAAACATTACTTACTGGATCTACAAGAACATCAAATTCCAATTCCAAATAGTGAATTTATTAAAAGAGGATCATCTATTGATTTATCGCTGTTAATGCAGAAAAAAAATTGGAATGAAATTGTGGTGAAGCCTACTATTTCGGGTGCGGCTAAAAATACATATAGATTAAAAGAAGAGGAAATAATTCAATTTGGCCCTACATGGGAAAAACTCATTTACAAAGAAGATTTTATTGTCCAAGAATTTCAAAACAATGTGATTATAGAAGGAGAAGTGGCCATGATAGTGATTGGAGGAAAATTTACTCATGCCGTGTTAAAAAAAGCAAAAGAAGGTGACTTTAGAGTACAAGACGATTTTGGAGGTAGCATTGCAAAATACAATCCAAGTGAAGAAATGGTTAAGCTTGCTGAGAAATGTATTCGTATTCTAACTCCGATCCCTTCCTATGCAAGAGTAGATATCATTTGGGATAATCTCATGGATTTAGCAGTATCAGAGTTGGAATTAATTGAGCCAGAACTCTGGTTTAGGTTAAACCCAAATGCAGCGCAAAAACTAGCAAATCATGTTGACCTTATTTTAAGTGAAAAGAAATAGTTATCAAATCATATTTGAACCCATTAATTTTTAAATTCGCAGTAATTTAATTGAATACTATGAACTACGATGTAATTGTTTTAGGCAGCGGTCCTGGTGGATATGTAACTGCAATCAGAGCTTCACAACTTGGAATGAAAACAGCTGTAATTGAAAAAGAATCGCTTGGCGGTGTATGTCTTAATTGGGGTTGTATCCCAACGAAAGCCTTACTCAAAAGTGCAAATGTGTACGAATACATCAACCATGCTGAAGATTACGGGATTAAAGTGAGTAGCCATAAAGCTGATTTCTCGGCTGTGGTAAAGCGAAGCAGAAGTGTGGCAGAAAAAATGAGTGGTGGTGTTCAATTTTTGATGAAAAAAAACAAGATTGATGTAATAATGGGTACTGGAAAAGTAAAGCCTGGTAAGACCATTGAAGTAACAGATGAAAAGGGGGAGAAGAAAGATTACACAGCTAAAAATATTATTATTGCAACAGGTGCAAGATCACGCCAACTCCCCAACTTAGAACAAGATGGAAAGCAAATTGTAGGATACAGAGAAGCCATGGTACTGCCAAAAATGCCAAAGAAAATGGTAATAGTTGGGTCAGGGGCCATTGGAGTTGAATTTGCTTATTTCTATAATGCGATGGGTGTTGATGTAACAGTAGTAGAATATTTACCAAATATTGTTCCTGTAGAAGATATTGATGTTTCAAAACAACTAGAAAAGACTTTCAAAAAGAAAGGAATGAACATCATGACTAATTCTTCTGTCGAAAAAGTGGAAAAGTCCTCTAAGGGTTGTGTAGTTCACGTCAAAACCAAAAAGGGTATGGAAACACTTAACTGTGATGTAGTTCTTTCGGCAGTAGGTATACAACCTAATATTGAAAATATTGGTTTGGAAGAAACAGGAATTGTAGTTGATGCTGGAAAAATCGTGGTAAATGATTATTATGAAACTAATATTCCTGGATATTATGCCATTGGGGATGTCGTTGCTGGACAAGCCCTTGCCCATGTTGCTTCAGCAGAAGGAATTACATGTGTAGAAAAAATAGCAGGACAAAATCCAGAACCAATAGATTATAACAATATACCTGGTTGTACATATTGCAGCCCAGAAATAGCTTCAGTTGGTATGACTGAGAAAGCGGCTAAAGAAGCTGGTTATGAGTTAAAAATAGGTAAATTCCCTTTCTCTGCGTCAGGTAAAGCAAGTGCTGCCGGTCACAACGATGGATTCATTAAGTTAATCTTTGATGCCAAATACGGTGAACTTCTAGGTGGCCACATGATTGGGGCTAATGTTACCGAAATGATAGCAGAGATTGTGGCCTTAAGAAAGTTAGAAACTACTGGACATGAGCTTATTAAGACGGTTCATCCACACCCCACCATGAGTGAAGCAGTTATGGAAGCTGCTGCTGCTGCTTATGACGAGGTAATTCACATTTAAGAATTATTTTCATTTATCATTTTTAGTAAATCCTCTTCTGATTTATCAAAGATGTTTTCTAGGTAAATCGTTGCATTTTTACTAAGAGGATGATCAGGATATAAATTAATCAACCTTTTATATGAGGACTTGGCTAACTCTTTATTTCCTAAAACATGATCATGTATTCTGGCTACATTATGTAAGTAGGCTGGAGCCTTTTCAGAAGATGGATTAAGGGCTTGTGCCTCATTAAAAAAATCAATGGCAGCATTGTAATTAGATTGAATCTCAGCACTTTTGGCTAAACATTCTAAAACATACTCTAGGCTTACTGTATCCAATTCGTTAATATGGTTCAAATATAATTCAGATGCATATTTTTCTATTTGATTGGCTGTTTTGACAACCACCCCCCTGTTCATTGGGTTAATAGTTGTTAATGCTGATTCCGATTTTTCCAATTTAGTCATGATTGAATTCCAAGATGAGGAAACATCAACTTTTTCAACATGATCATCACAACCTACGGCTATAAACATGAAAAATACACTTAAAACGATATATCTCATCTCTTTAATTTTGGAAATTTCATTTTGTAATCTATGTCAACAATCCCCTTACTAATATCGTCTAACTTTCTTTTTAATAGACGTCTCTTAAAAGGATTAAGGTGATCTGTAAATAGCACACCTTCAACATGATCATACTCATGTTGAATTATTCTAGCAGCAATTCCTTCAAAGGTTTCCTCATGTAATGTCCAATTTTCATCGAAATAGCTAATTCTAACAGTGGGTTTCCTTATAACTTCCTCTCTGATACCTGGGATACTTAAACAGCCTTCAGAAAAGGGCCATTCCTTTCCTTTTTCGGCTTCGATGATTGGATTTATAAAAACCTTTTTAAAGTCCTTTAACTGTAACTGTTCTTTACTAGCCTTCTCCCCTTCTTCAGGTTCTGAAAATGGAGATGCGTCAACTATAAATATTCTCAAAGATTCCCCAATTTGTGGACCCGCTAAACCCACACCGCTTGAGGCGTACATGGTATCAAACATATTGCTAATCAATTCATTAATATCAGAACCTTCTTCAACTTCTTCGGTTTCTTTTCTTAGAACAGGTGAGCCATAAGCTACAATGGGTAATATCATGGAACAAATATATTAATGAATATGATAGTTGGATTCAATATTCAAGATCTAAATCAAACTCTTCTTTAAACAAATGTAAATCAGGGTTTTTCTCTGCCATTTGAAAAAAACGCTCTCTGCTAGTTAATTGTGATATTTTTTGATTTTCCATTTCAGAAACATGCAAATGAATTTGTATAGAACCATTATTTAGTTCTTTTCTCAAATATTCTAATAGATATGGAGTTTCTTTTTGTAAGTCCATTTTTTGAACTTCAGAATCAAGATGAAAATCTACATTAAAATCGTTTTTTAAAATTGGAGATGATTTTGTTAAAGTAGTGTGTAATCCCATTTTACCCTCCTTTTTTTTAATTTCGGCAAATTTATTCCACTTTTCTATCAGTAAATGAGATGAAAATTTAGAATTTGAATTAATCAATAATTCTTCTTGCTTTTGAACTTGTTCCTCTTTGTCATTAAGTTTTTTTCTAATTCCAGAAATAGAAGTTGTTAACGATCTTTTCTTAATACTTAATGATCTTTTAGGTGCTATTATTTTTGGTTCTTCAACTTCAAGCTCAAGGCTTTCATGTTGTTTTTTAAGCTTTATATCCGTTTTTTTGATTTGATGGTTTTTGGGCAGAGGACCTATTTCTTCAATATCTAAAAAGTTTGGGGGTAAAATAGCTACAGATTTAGCTTTTTTTTTTTGAATTTGGACGGAACATAATTGCATCAAAGTTATTTCAATGAGCAATCGTTGGTTTTGACTTGATTTGTAACTAGTTTCCGATTCTGAAAGAAGGGTTAGCATAGTAGTGATGTCATCGGGATCAATCCGGGTAGCTTGTTCTGAAAATTTTCCCTTTAGTTCACTAGAGTACTCAAGGATTTGTAAAGTTCTTTCGTCTTTTGACATCATTAGATTCCGTAAATGGGTTGCCAAACCAGAAATAAATAGTTTCCCATCAAAACCTTTAGATAGTATTTCAGCAAATAACAATAAGGATTCATGAATCTTATTTTCAAGAACTAAATCAATGAGTTTGAAATAATAGTCGTGATCTAGGATGTTTAAATTTTGGATAACCTTTTTGTAGGTAATGTCACCTTCACAAAAATTTACCATTAAATCAAAACAAGATAAAGCATCTCTTAATGCACCATCCGCTTTTTCAGCAATAACATGAAGAGCTTCTTTCTCAATTTTTACATCCTCTTTTTTAGCAATATTTTCAAGGTGGTCAACTATATCTAAAATACTTATACGATGAAAATCATATACTTGACATCTTGAAAGTATAGTGGGAATAATTTTGTGTTTTTCTGTAGTGGCTAATATAAATACAGCATGAGGTGGTGGTTCTTCAAGCGTTTTTAAAAAGGCATTAAAAGCACTTTGTGAAAGCATATGAACTTCATCAATAATATATACTTTGTATTTGCCTTTTTGAGGAGGAATTCTAACTTGATCATTTAAATTTCTAATGTCATCAACCTGATTATTTGAAGCTGCATCTAATTCATAGATGTTATATGAAAAATCTTGTAGTTTTTCATCATGCTTTAAATTAATGGCTTTAGCAAAAAGTCTTGCTGTTGAAGTTTTTCCTACACCTCTTGGACCGCAAAATAAATAGGCTTGCGCTAAATGATCAGATTGAATGGCTTGCTGAAGTGTTTTTGCAATATTATGTTGTCCAACAATACTGTCCCAACTTTGAGGTCTATACTTGAGGGCAGACACCATATATTTTTCATCACTCATATACAAAACAAATATAAAATAAGGATTTGACTGTTAACTAGAATTAGAAAAAAATATCAGTATCCAATTCAGATTTTTATAATATCTAATAAATATTTTTTTAATCCGCTAAAATCTTATATTTGCACTCCAAAATTAATAACAACAACATGAATAATTACGAAACTGTTTTCATTTTAACTCCCGTTTTGTCTGAGAAGCAGACAAAGGAAGCAGTCGAAAAGTTCAAGAAGTCATTGAAAAGTAATGGTGCAAAGCTGAATCATGAGGAATCATGGGGACTAAAAAAACTTGCCTATCCTATTCAAAAAAAATCTACTGGTTTTTACTTCTTATTGGAATTTCAGGCTGAAGGGAATGCAATAAACAAACTAGAAGTAGAACTTAAAAGAGACGAAAGGGTAATGCGCTTTTTAACCATGAAAATGGATAAAGATCACATGGAGTACGCTGAGAAGAGAAGAAATAAACTGAGTAAATCAGCATAATACTAACATTTAAATCAAGCACAATGGCTGACAATTCACAAATTAGATATTTAAATCCTATTGATATTGAGGTTAAAAAATCAAAGTATTGTAGGTTTAAAAAATCAGGAATCAAATTTATTGATTACAAGGACCCTGAATTTTTAATGAAGTTCGTTAATGAACAAGGTAAACTTCTCCCAAGAAGGCTGACTGGAACATCTGCTAAGTATCAAAAGAAAGTTTCACAAGCTGTGAAAAGAGCAAGACACTTAGCCATTCTTCCTTATTTAGCTGACCAATTAAAATAAAAAATCATGGACGTATTACTAAAAAAAGATGTCGAAAGATTGGGCAGTAAAGATGAAATCGTTTCTGTTAAAAACGGATACGGAAGAAATTACCTAATTCCTAAAGGCTTAGCTGTTTTAGCTACTACATCAATTAAAAAAATGCATGCAGAAACAGAAAAACAAAGAGCTCTTAAAAATGAAAAAATTAGAGAAGAAGCAACGGCAACACTTGCTAAACTAACTAAGAAAACATTTAACGTTCCTGCAAAAGTAGGAGAAAATGGAAAAATATTTGGTTCTGTTACCAACGTTCAAGTTGCTGACTTATTAACTAAAGAAGGTTTCATTGTAGATCGAAAAAACATTAAACTTTTAACTGACAACATCAAAAGCGTGGGAAAATATGAAGCAGAAATAACGCTTTATAAAGATGTTAAAGGTAAGATTACATTTGAAGTAGCTGAAGGATAATTTTCATCTTAAAATTATTAATAAAAGCCCCAACATTGGGGCTTTTTTTTTACATTCATATTTCATGAAAAATCGATTACTTTTCATATTTATCCTTTTTCTTTCATCCTTCTCATTTGCTATTAATGAAGATTCACTTTTAAGATCTTGGAAGAACACCAATATAAATGACACACTAAGGATAAACGCTGTTGAATCGCTAATCACAAATAAATACTTACTAAGTAACCCCGATTCTGCTATTTTATTGGCAAACAAAATGTATGAATTAGCCTTTAAAACCCACAACATAAAGTCAATGGCTAATTCACTCAAACTAGCAGGTGTTGGAAACTATTATATAGGAAATCTTGAAAAGTGCCAGGAAAGTTTTAAAAAATCAGTAAGTCTATTTAATTCTATAAATAGAAAAATGGATGCAGGTAAGGTCTTAAACAATTTAGCGAGTGTGTATAGGCTGAGAGGAAATTATTTAGAATCCATATTAAGTTACCAAAAAGCAGAAAAAATTTTCAGGCAAAAAGGCGATGATGAAAAATTACAACTGGTGCAATTTAATATTGGCACTGTTTATCTGTTAATGGAAGATTATGATAAAGCCTTAGACTACACTCAAAATTCCCTGTCTGGATTTTTAAATAGAAACGATGATATAAATATTATCAATGCATTGAATAACATGGGGAGTATCTACTATTTTCAAAAAAAATATAAAATTTCTAAGGACTTTTATGAACAATCTCTTTCTAGAGCACAAAAGATTAACAACAAACAATTATTGGGAAATGCAAATTTGAGTTTATCAGAAGTTTTATTTGATGAAAATGAAATTTCCAAATCGAAATTTCATGTTGATGAAGCCATCAAAATTTTTGAAGAAATTAAATACAAAGGTGAGCTTGTAAAAGCAAACATACTACTTGGTGAGATCTATTTTGAACAAAATAAAATTGATGAAGCTATTGAAAAGCTTAAATATGCTTTACAAGAAGCACTTAAAAGTTCTGACGTAAAAAGTATTGAAGAAGCAGCTTATGAGCTTTATAAATGCTTCAAACATAAGCGAATGGCGGAACAGTCATTAGCCTATTTTGAACTATCAAAAAAATACAACGACAGTATTAAAAATCAAGAAAAGACAAAATCTTTTTTCAAAAATGCAATTTCATATGAATTTGAAAAAAAGGCATTAGCAGACAGCATAACTAATGCTGAGCATTTAAAAGTTAAAGAAGCAGAACTAGAAAGAGAAAAAGCTTTAAAACAACGCAACAGAACAATAAGTTACGGTCTTGGTTTTGTAGTGGTTCTGATAATTGGATTTTCGTTTTATTTATATAACAGAGTGATTATTATAAGAAGACAAAAAAACATCATTGATATCCAAAAATTAAAAGTGGATAATGCTTACCAAAATTTAGAGATTGAAAAGAAATTGGTTGAGTCCAAAAATAAGGAAATAATGGCATCCATTTCATATGCTAAAAGGATTCAAGACACTCTTCTTCCTAAGAAAAATTTAATGACGACATTTTTTAAAAACTTCGTGTTATTTTACAAACCAAAAGATATAGTATCAGGTGACTTTTACTGGTTTAAAAACTTTGGTAGTACAGCTGTCCTAGCAACTGTAGATTGTACTGGACACGGTGTGCCTGGAGGATTTATGAGCATGATGGGCAGTTTACTTTTAGATAAAATAATTCAAGGTCAAGATCTAGAACCCTCCGAAATTCTTCTACATCTAAATGACAACATTGTTCGAATTTTGGATCAAAAAGACGGTGGAGAAATACAGGATGGTATGGATTTATCTATATGCGTAGTTAATAAAGACAGTAGAAAAATGGCATTTAGTGGAGCTAGAAATGGAATTATAATTGAAAACAAGGGAGAAATAATAAAATTTGATGCGGATTTAATACCCGTTGGAGGAACGTACTCTAAAAAGAGTGCTAAAATGGAAAGAAAGTATACTAATCACCAAATTGATATTGATCAAAACGCATGGGTTTATATGTATTCTGACGGATTTCACGACCAACTTAGCAGTACGAAAATGGTTTCTTTTGGCATGGAAAGATTTGAAAATTTACTTAAAGAGACTTCTTTAAATGCTAATGAAAAGGATGAATTTCTTGAAAATGAATTTAATGAATGGAAAGGAAATTTCCCTCAAGTAGATGATTTATTAATTGTTGGTTTTCAAATTTAAAAAGCTTCTCCAATAAAAAAGTAAATACCTCTGCCCTCTTCTGTAAAAGCTACGTCAACTCTTGTGTAGATATCCTTTTCAGGAAAAACCAAAAATCGCAGTCCCAAACCTCCAGTGGGTAATAAGTTTTTAAATTGAAAAGTTTCATTTTCATCATACACCTGCCCAGCCGCCATAAATGCACTAGCACCCCATCTTTTAGAAAAGTTAAAGGGTAAGATTCGATATTCTAATTGTCCCGCTATTAAATTTTTGTCTCTATATCTTCCTAAATAATAACCTCTCATGAGGCTTTCACCCCCCATTAAAGAAAGCATATTAAAGGGCGCATTTCCTAAGGTGAATTGGCCATAAAGTTGAGCTGCTAAAACAGTATTTTTCTTGACAGGTACATAAAATCGATTATCAATAATGTAAGAGGTGAAATTAAAATCACTACCAAAATCCCCGTTATAATTTAAAACCGCCCATTCACTGTAAATTCCTTTTCTTGGGTTTAGAGCATTATGAATATTATCATATAATATCCCCAATCCCAATCCTAAGTTTGTAGAACCATTTGCACCTACTGATGGTTGTTGGTGATTGGGAGTAACATCTTTGTATTTCACACTACTTAAGCGTTGGTAATCCAACTCTAAACCTACATATAAAGATGGAATTACAGCTCTTAAAAAACGTTCTCTAAAAAGCGAATAGTTACCATCAATTAATGAAATTCGTTCTGATTGGCTATCAGGTCCGATTCCAAAATATAGCAAAGGGAAACTTTGATATCTAGCTCTTCCTAAAAAAAACCAAGTGTTTTTATCAGTATACAGCATATGATCAAGCCAAATTCCATATTGGTTCTCCAGTGTGTAAAACGTAAATGCTTTTACTTCACTTAACCTATTTAACAAATCTCTTTTAGCCGAATAAATATATAAACTTGAAAATCCAATTTCCCATCTAGTTTCAGGTGAGTATGCCAATGTAGGATATGTCATGAATTTAGGGGCAGATAGATCATTGGTGTCATTAAGTAACTTGTCAAAATACCGCTTAAAAACACCATCGCCATCCTTATTTATTTGCCCGCTAACCGAAACAAGTGCAAACTGCAGCAGAAAAAATATGAAACCGATACGTAAATTCATGAAACATGCGAAGATGCAAATTCTTTTATGAATAATAAAAATTATTAAATTAAAGAGATGTTAATAAATTTATTTAGAAAACTATTCTAGGCATCTTTATTTAATAAATTTATTACGATTGTAATGCAGATATTTACATTAATTCTATAATTAAAATATCAAAAAAAAATATTTAGGTAAGCACCATTAATTAATCACCACCATGAAGACAAATCTTTTCATATTACTTACTATTTTTATTACTGATCTAGATGTAATAAGTCAAATGCCATCCCCAGCTATTATAGCATCTGATGCCACTGTTTCGCCTGGTCAAGCAGTTGATATTGTGTTTTCATCTGATAATGACGAATTTTGGAATATTGTTACCTTCAATGGTACCATTACATGGGATCCTTCTGTGTGTTCCTATTCAGGGCTGGTTAGTACTCAACTATTCCAAATGAATGTGACTAATTTTGATACTAGTCAAATTTCCAATGGGATTCTAACATGGAATTGGATGCATATGATTACTATTGGGCAATCTATCCCAAGAGGACAGGAAATTTTCACGCTGAAATTTACAGCTTCTAGTACAGGTGGATTATCAACTCCAATTGACTTTAGTAGTACTCCAAACCCCATGTATTGGAACAATTTTGCTGGTTGGAATGGCACAACACATAGTACGCCAGGAACTTTTACGATCATAGGATGCCCTCAACCTAGTGCCGATTTCAGTTTTTCAAATAGTGGTTTAAATTTTAATTTTAACAACACCAGTCAGGCTAGCGGTATAACTACGTATTTATGGGATTTTGGGGATGGAAACTCATCTGCATTAGTAAATCCATCTCACACTTTTTTGAATGATTCAGCCTACAATGTCTGTTTATATTTAACTGACTCGTGCGGAACAGATACCATTTGTCAAAGCGTACAACCTTGTTATTTTCCAATAGCCCATTTTGGATACCAAAATAACGGGTCTACCTGGAATTTTTATGATAGTAGTTTATCAGGTCAAAACACATCCTGGGAATGGACTTTTAGTAATGGAGGAGGAAGTTTTAGCCAGAACCCATCACATTCTTTTGCAGCTAATAACATGTATACTGTTTGTTTAACCATTACTGATGATTGTGGTCAGGACACCTTCTGCGATTCCATTTCCACATATAGCACAGCTAATTTAAATACCAATTTAAGCTCTTCTATTACTATCTACCCATGTCCTTTTCAAAACGAGCTACAAATTAAGTTGGAGGAAGAAAAAGATGAAATTAAGGTGAAAATGTATAACTATCTTGGTCAAATAGTATTTCATGGAAATTTTTACAACTTAAATGAACTATCAATCCATGCAGAAGTTAAAAATGGGTTTTACATAGTTGAATTACAAATCGAAAATGAAATATTATATTATAATCTATTAAAACAATAAGGTGGATATTATTAAATTAAAAGATAAGCTGTCTTTAATTCATGACTATTGGAATCCTAAAATAGTAGGTGAATTAAACGGACAATACGTCAAATTAGCCAAAATCAAAGGAGAATTTATTTGGCATAAGCATGAACATGAAGATGAGTTTTTTATGGTTCTAGAAGGAAAATTGATTATAGAAATGAGAGATAAAAAAGTAGTGCTAAATAAAAATGACTGCTATATTGTTCCAAAGGGAGTAGAACATAAACCCATTGCAAATGAAGAAGTTAGTATCATGATGTTTGAACCCATGACGACCTTAAATACAGGAGAAAAAGAGAATGAAAGAACGGTTAAAGATTTAGAAAGAATTTAACATGAAGCTGAAATTATTTCAAATAGATGCTTTTACCTCAACAGTATTCAGTGGTAACCCTGCATGTGTTGTGCCTTTAGATTATTGGTTAGATGACAACACACTCCTTCAAATTGCTAAAGAAAATGCAGTTGCTGAAACAGCTTTTTTCACAAAAAAGGATGATCATTTTCATTTACGCTGGTTTACTCCAGATATTGAAATGGACTTATGTGGTCACGCTACCTTAGCAACAGCTCATTGTATTTTGTATGAACTTCGTTATAACAAAAACAAAGTTGTATTTGAAAGTATGAGTGGAAAATTAGAAGTGGAAAGAGTGGATAATGATTATCAAATGATACTTCCTGCATGGCCAGCTAAAAAAACAAAACTTCCAGAGTCAATTTTAAATTCGCTCAACATCAACCCCTTGGAAGTATACAAGTCAAGAGATTATTTATTGATATTTAAAAATCAGAGTGAGATTGAAAATATTACCATAAATAGATCCATATTTGACCAAATCAATATTAATCCAGGTGGAGTTATCATGTCTGCTGAAGGTGATGATTGTGATTTCGTGTCAAGGTTTTTCACCCCCCAAGCTACCATACTCGAAGACCCTGTAACAGGGTCTGCTCATTGTACGCTCACCCCCTATTGGAGTGAAAAATTAGGGAAAATAAATCTTAAGGCTAAACAACTTTCATCGAGAGGAGGTTCATTAAGCTGTGAGTTGAAAAAAAACCAAGTGAGGATTAATGGAGAAGCAATTACATATTTGAAGGGTGAGATAGAAATCTAATTCCTGTTTTTTAACTTATGATAAAATAAAGTCATTTTGAAAGCGTTATATTATAAGTTTTTATGATTAATATGAAATCTTTAAAATATTTATCACTGTATATTTTTTTATGGTTGTTTGCTTCATGTAATAAGCATCAAACCATTTCTATGCATTGGGACGAAACTGGTTGCTCAAATCCATGGGACAGTTTTATTACACTGGATTCTTTTACGTTAGAAGAGTATCACCAAGAAATAAACGATTATTTAACTTCGGAGGGAATAACAGTAAATCATATTTCTTCTGAGCTAGATTCATCTAAAATAGAACTATGTTATGCTTGTCATTGTAAAACTGGACGAGTAATCACAATAAATATTTCAAAAGGAGATGAAAGAAAACTGAAACAATTAAGCGGTAATAATCAGTTTGGACTTTCATTTTATTAAGAATTGAAAATCCTTATCTTACATATGCTTATTTTCTCATTATTTGTGGGAGTTTCTTGTTCGAAAAAAAACGAACAAATCTTCCATAAACAGGTTAATAATCAATATGTATTCATCACAGATGTAAATATTTTACAAGCTAGTGATGACCCTATTTCAAATCATATTGACAGTATTTTATCGGGCTTAATAAATACATCTATCATTTCTACTGGAAAACAACATATTAACATCGATGAAAATGAATTTCCCGAACTGTATTTTGAAATCATAGATTTAAACGAATTTAACAACAATAATCTTCCTACTGGATTTGATTCTCTAGCAGCTAGGGCTGGATCAAATACCATTTAATTCCTGGATAATTCTACATGGCATTACGATGATGCTCTCAACTATGATAATGAGATTGGACCTAATTCCCTCTGGAGTGAAAATAGCGTAGTTTTGGGGACTTTTGCGAGTGCAGGTAACTTCAATAAAAAGGAGACAAATACTTAGGTTTTCGAATGCCATATAATGGTAACTACAATTACGGTTGGATCAAATTAAATTGTAGCCAACATAATGATACGTTGATCATTTATGAATTTGGATATCATAAAACTTTAAATAGAAAAATCAGAGCTGGACAGCATAATGGTAATGATCAATAATTGCTAATTAAGGTATCTAAATACAATATTCTTCTTAACCTTACTGGAAATACTCCGGTGTACTGGACATCTATGTGCCGCACGTTCCAGAACAGTTTTAGTTTTTTCATCGAAATCATTACCAAAATGGATTACCACATCAATCTGATCAATCATCCTAGGATTTGAACGCATGGTTTTCTTAACAGATGCGGTAGTCCCTTTAATTTCGATACCTTTTTTTCTAGCAGCGATAGCCATAATGGTTAAAATGCAACTTCCCAAAGCTGTACAAATTAAATCAGTAGGTGAAAAAGATTCTCCTAATCCTTCATTATCTTTAGGTGCATCTGTGTGGATCATTTCAGCTGAATCAACATGTAAAGCTGAGGTTCTCAAGTTACCATCATAAGTGATTTCATATGTATTCATAATCTAAAAATACGAAAGCGAATTAATCTAACAATCAAACTAATTTGATACTCTTGATGTATTCAGTGATATTTGATTAGTTTTAGTAAAATCAATCTAACAACCGAAAAACTCAATAAAAAATTATAAATGGTATTAAGAATAATTATTTTTTTGCTCATCAATTTTACAGGTTTATTCTTAGGTGGATTGTTTACTCAAGAAGGGATACCCTCTGATTGGTATCAAAATTTAAACAAAGCCCCATGGACTCCTCCGGGTTGGTTATTTGGATTTGCTTGGACTACCATTATGATTTGTTTCTCCATTTTTTTAAGTGTACTGTGGAAAAAAATAGCATCGATCCATTTTATATACCTGTACTCTACTCTATTTATATTAAATGTGATTTGGAATCCCTTATTTTTTTACTTCAAATGGGTTTTCATTGCCTTAATTGTTATTGCTTTTTTAACATATATGATAGGTTTCACAGCTAACAAATACAAGAGCGAAATGAGATATTACAACTTGCTTTTACTACCCTACTTTATATGGTTAATTATTGCCACCTCGCTAAACACTTATATTTTAATTTATAATTAAAATCTAATCATGAACATGTTGATAAATTATGTTAAGAAGGCTTCACGATATCGATGTAAGTGTAATTTAGAGGAGTGAAAAATTATTTCTTTCTATTTTTTTCTTTTTCATTTATTATCATTTGTGCACAACGTGAAATCAATTGCGATCTTACTACATCTCCCATAAACCTTGATGGTTTATTTGAAGAAGAGGTATGGAAAAATATAGATTGGGAAACTGGGTTTACACAAATGAGACCCTTTCCTGGAAATAATGCATCCCAAAAAACTGAAATTGGTATGCTTCACGACAAAGAAGCGCTATACATCGGTATTAAATGCTATGACCATCCAGATTCATTATCTCGAGTACTTTCAATAAGAGACGATTTCAACCCCAATTTAGATGTAGCTGGTGTATTTATAGATACGTATAGTGATAAACAAAACGGATTTTTCTTTGGAATTACTAGCAGAGGTGTCCAGTTGGATGCCAAGATATTTAATCAAGACTTTAACAACTTATTCAACGTAGTATGGAATAGTAAAGTATCTATCAATGAAAAGGGGTGGTTTGCAGAGCTGAAAATTCCCTATTCTGCGTTACGATTCCCAAAAACAAAAATCCAAAATTGGAATATCAATTTTGCAAGACAAATTAGTCGTTTTAGAGAGGAATCTACTTGGCAACCTGTAAATCCAGACTTAGAAAATTATTTATTAGAGAGTGGTAAGGTGAATGGAATAGAAAACATAACACCTCCCTTAAGGTTAGCATTTATTCCTTTTTTATCAAGTTATTACAGCTTTTCAAAAAATGATGATTTAGTTTCCACTTATAACGGAGGAATGGATATCAAATACGGCATTAATGAAGCCCTAACATTGGATGTCACATTATTACCTGATTTTGGTCAAGTGGTTTTCGATAAACAAGTATTGAATATAAGTCCTTTTGAAATTCAATTCAATGAGAATAGACAATTTTTCACTGAAGGAACGGAGTTATTTACCAAATCTGGAATTTTTTACAGCAGAAGAATAGGTGTACAAACCTCACCTAAAGTATATCAAAATCAAATTCAAGAAAATGAAGAGCTTGTAGAAATACCTTCGTCAGTTCCATTATTAAATGCAAGTAAAATTTCTGGTCGTCTTAAAAATGGTCTCGGTATTGGCGTATTTAATGGCATTACAGCGGGACAACAAACAGAAGTATTAAATCTGACAGATAGTTCGGAAAGAACTATTACCATTAGTCCATTAAGTAATTATAATGTGTTGGTACTTGACCAAAATTTAAAAAACAACAGCTTTGTAACGTTCACAAATACCAATGTATGGAGAGCAGGTCTGTTTTACGATGCTAATGTTTCTGCCATAAAAACAAAGCTAAATACACCTTCAAATGATTATTTTATAGACTTTGATTTAAAAGTATCAAGTATAGTAAATAGTGAAGCTAATTTTGGGCATTCTTGGGGATTTGAGACAGGAAAACAAAGAGGAAATTTCACTTTTGGCCTTAATTATTATGAAGAGTCTGACACCTATGATCCAAATGATTTGGGTTTTCTCAGAGCTAACAATGAAAGATCTACTAGCTTAGAGATTGGTTACCGGAATTTTAGTCCAGAAATACTAAATTTAAATAAATTCTTTTCGAATTTTTCTATTTCTAATGAAAGACTCTATGCTCCTAATTTGTATGGTGGAACTTACTGGAGAGGAAACTTGACTATGATTACCAACCACTTTAATGCTATGGGGTTAAGATTTAACGGCACTATTGGTGAAGTTAATGACTATTTTGAGCCTAGGGTGTGGGGAGAAAATTTCATTAGACCTGTCTGGACGAGTTCACGGGCATGGATCTCAACAAATTATCAAAAACCCTTTGCAATAGACCTAGGGCTAAGATATACTGATGTAAAAAGAAATGATTGGTGGGAATGGGGATATGATACAGAACTAAGATTCAGATTAAGTAATCAACTAAATTTAATACATGAGTGGAATCAGAATTTACAATACAATAGTGAAGGATATGCCGTTAGTTTTGGAACACCCACTGACGAGTTTGAGGGAATATTATTTGGAAATAGAGATAGATTAACCACCACACAATCTCTGGGAATAGAATATACAGCTACCAATAGAATGGGGCTTACATTTCAATTGAGACATTATAACGCAAAAATTATATATCATGACTTTGCACAGCTAATGAGTAATGGCAGGCTATCCTATATAGATAATTATGCTGGATTGGATATAGATGGAAACTCTGCTTATGATATTAATTACAATGCTTTCACTATTGATATGTTAGTTAGATGGGTATATCTTCCAGGAAGTGAATTGAACTTTGTTTGGAAGAACTCCATATTTACAAGTGATAAAATGGTGTTTGATGATTATTGGAATACACTAAATAATACTTTGCAAAATGGACCAATTAATACACTATCTTTGAAATTAATTTATTGGCTTGATTACCAATATTTAAAAAAGAAAAAAATAATTGAATAAGTTCATTTTAATCATATTAGCATTCATCTCACATTTCATTATTGCTCAGCAACAACAAAATAGAGTGTTGTTCTTTGATGGGTTGCAAAGGGAGTTTATCATTTATATACCTAATTCCTACAGCCCTTCTATTCAAACACCAATACTTTTTAATTTTCACGGTGGTGGGGGTACATCCTCAGGGTTTTTAAATGGGGAGAATGACATGCGGCCCATTGCTGATACAGGAAACTTTATAGCTGTTTACCCACAAGCGGCAGTAGATCCTATTGATGGAAGTAATGCTTGGCTTCACAAGACACCTACTACTCACAATGATGTGAATTTCATAGAAGCTATTATAGATACGTTAAGTTCAGAGTTTAATATAAACAACGACCGAATTTATGCTTGTGGATATTCTGAAGGAGGTATTTTCTCCTATGAGTTAGGTTGTAGATTGAATAACAAAATTGCTGCATTTGCTTCGGTTTCCGGTAGTATGCTTACTGAGTCATACAGATTAACAAATGGTTTCGGTTCTTGTTCGCCAAATCACCCAACAGCAGTGCTGTTGATTCCAGGAACTAATGATGGAAGCTTCCACTCTATGTACAATGGATTTCAGCCCTATTACTTATCGGTTAATGAAATAACCACTTATTGGTCAACACATAATAATACTGATCCAAGCCCAACTGTAAATATGTTACCCAATCTTAATACAATGGACGGGAGCACAGTAGAAAGTCGTATTTGGGAAAACGGTAATAATTGTGTTTCTGTTAAGGAATTGAAGGTAATTAACGGAGACCATGATTGGCCAGGAAGTTTTGGAAATATGGATATTAACGCCAGTCAAGAAATTTGGAAATTTGTTTCAAAATTTGATGTAAACGGACTTATAGATTGTGGTGCTGTAGAAACCAGTCTTTTAGAATTTAAACCTATTAAATTATATCCAAACCCTACTACTTCAATAATTAATATTGAAAATCATACTGGTGAACACCAATTAATTAAAATTTTCAATATCCATGGCGCTGAACTACATAGTGAAGTATTAACTAACATCAATAATACCATCTCTTTAAAGCAATATGATCAACAAATTTTATTCATTAAAATGATGAATAAAGTATACAGGATCATTTTAATATAAATCAGCAACTTTCTCGTTTCTTAATCTAGGTTAACTTGCAATTATTTAAAAAAACCAAATTTTGCAGTATTATCTTAAACTGATTCTAAATGAAAAAAACTATAGCTTCGATTTTAGTTTCTACTCTATTGTTTACTTGCAATATTACTGCTCAGGGTTACACTGTAAATGTAGAAAAATCAAAAATCCATTGGATAGGCAAAAAAGTAACTGGAGACCATGATGGATATATAAAATTAAAACAGGGCGAATTTTCTGTAATTGACAACCAAATCAAAAAAGGTCAATTTACGATAGATATGAATTCCATAACTTGCACGGATATTGAAGACGCTAAGTCCAATCAGAAACTAATTAAACATCTAAAGTCCCCTGATTTTTTCGGTGTAGAACTACACCCAACAGCTAAACTAGTGTTAACTAAAAGCACTAGATTCAATAATAATCAGTGTGTTGTCCAGGGAGATTTAACCATTAAAAATAAAACAGATGTAGTTAAATTTTTAGTAAAAAGAGAGGGAGAAACTTTTAAAGCTACCATAGAAGTTGATCGATCTAAATATGATGTCAGGTATGGTTCTACCTCATTTTTTGACAATTTAGGTAACAAAGTCATTTATGATATTTTTGAATTGGAAGTTGAATTAACGTTAGACTAAATTTTCAATCGTGAGTGGAAAGCCTGAAATAGCAGGAAAAAGTCCAGTGACAATAACTCTGAAAAATGATGAAAATTACGCATGGTGTTCGTGTGGTAAGTCAGCTAATCAACCATGGTGTAACGGTTCGCATAAAGAAACTAATTTAAAGCCGTTAATTTTTTCATCTGATAAAATTAAAAATATTGTGATTTGTATGTGTAAACACACCCAAAACCCTCCTTACTGTGATGGGTCTCATGTTAATCTATAATACATTTTTACAATAGTTTAAAATTCATTACTTAGATTTGTTACAGTCTGATGATGTCTTTGAAAGTACCTACTAGATTTAGAAATAAAAAATCTGTTCTTTTTAAAAAAAGATCTATTATAGAGTATGCTGGAAACCGATCTAATCGAGTTTACTATGTAGTCAAAGGTCTTTTAAGAAGCTATCATCTTGATGACAAAGGCAAAATCCACACATTTATGTTTGCTCCCGAGGATTGGATAATTGGTGATGTAGAATCCATTGCACTAGGAAATCAAAACGCATTATATATAGATTGTTTAGAAGATTCTGAAGTGATTGTTAGTCAAGAGATTAACCCTGTGAGCAACTCAACTATTTTAAAAGAGAAAAATAACAAGTTACTTAGACGTGTTGGTATGCTGCAACAAAGAGTTATTATGCTGATGTCATATACCGCTCGTGAAAGGTATGAGTTTTTTCTTAAAACATACCCCACGTTGCCAAATAGAGTTTCACAAAAAATGATTGCTAGTTATCTTGGTATTACTCCCGAAGCTTTGAGTAAAATAAGACGTGAAATGGTCATCGATATCCAAAACCGTGGTTAATAAGATCGTTTCCATTTTAGCATTACTTATTTTTCTGCTACTTAACTTAGATTCGACAGCACAAGAAAGAAACCATTTCTTAAATGGAAAAGTAATTGATGATAGAATGGGGTTCCCTATACCCTATGCTACTATTAAGGAAATCATAAAAGATTCCAATACAGTTTTAAATATTACGGTTACTAATGAAGACGGATTTTTTGAATTAAAAACCACATCAAAAAAACCCTTAATTATAGTTGAATTTTTAGGATATGAAAAAATCCGTTTAGAAAACATATCCATTCCAAAATACAACTTGAACCTAGGAACGATCTTACTAAAAGAAGCTGCCCAGAATTTAGATGAATTTGAAGTTGAAATTGAAAAATCAACTATGGAGTTTGAACTGGACAAAAGGGTATTTAATGTAGGAAAAGATATCAGTTCAACTGGAGTTAGTGCTTTAGAAGTTTTAAATAATGTGCCATCTGTAAATGTAAATATTGAAGGTCAAATTAGTCTTAGAGGAGCCAATGGAGTTCAAGTCCTCATAAACAGTAAACCATCAGTACTGGCTAGTGAGCAAGGAAAAGGATTAGGGACAATTACTGCTGATATGATTGAAAAAATTGAAGTGATCACCAATCCATCAGCAAAATATGAAGCAGAAGGATCTGCTGGAATTATCAATATTATTCTAAAAAAGGAAGAAAGAAGAGGATTAAATGGGTCTATTTCTTTGAACACCGGGATACCTCATAACCATAGTACTGGCGTGAGCCTAAATAAAAGAACCGAAAAGCTTAATCTATTTACCCAATTAGGCATTGGTTATAGGTCATTACCTAGAATAAAAAACAGTAGAAATAAAAATTTCAATTCATTTATAAATCTAGAGAGTTCTGGAACAGAATACCGTAATGAATTGTACTATAATTTTATTCTAGGTGCGGATTATTATATCAATGAAAATAGCTTAATCACCTTAAGTGGAAGTTATGCCTTAGAAATTGAAGATCAACCATCTAGTTTCCTTTTTGAGATGGACTCTAGTGAAATGGAAATAGGTAGATGGGAAAGAAATGAGAATACGGTAGCAATTAATCCAAAATATCAATATGACCTTCAGTATGCTAATGAAATAAAGGGTAATGAAGATCACACCTTACTGGCTAGCGCCACGGGTAATTTTTTTGGTAAGGATCAAGCCTCATTATTTGAAATAGAAAACACAGAAGGAAATGTATTCAATCCTAAGCAAGAAACGGAGACCAATTTTAATGAGGAAAAACACACCTTTAAAGTAGATTACAGTAACCCCATTATAAAAAATATGAATATTGAAAGTGGTATTCAATATGTATGGCAAAGTGTTAATAATAATTATGCTGTACGAAATTTTTATGATTACAATTGGGTGTTAGATAGCGGGTTAACGAATCAATTTGAGTATCAACAAAACGTATTTGGAATGTATACAACTGCTGCTATTGAAAAAAATAATACAGGTCTTAAATTAGGACTTCGATTAGAGAATACGTTATTAAAAACAAAACTCATTACCACCAACGAAGAAAATAATCGAAATTTTAATAATCTATTTCCAACGCTTCATTTTTCTTATAATCATAATAAATCACTAGGCTTTCAGATTGGCTATTCTAAGAGAATTTATAGACCTAGATTATGGGACTTAAATCCATTTTTTAATATTAGGGACAATTATAATATTAGAACAGGAAATCCAAACTTATTGCCAGAATTTACAGATTCGTATGAAATATCTACTATAATCACTTCTGACAATATATCATTTAACTTCAGTCTATATACCAGAATTACGGAGGATGTGATTGAAAGAATTTCCACATTTGAAAATAATGTCAATACCTATATCCCATACAATATTGGCGTAAAAGAAACAATTGGTTTAGAATGTAATACTAAAATAAGTGTGAACAAAAAAATTACATTACTTGGTGATTTCAATTACTTTCAGTTTAAAAGATCAGGTGAATTTGAACAACAAATTATCAATTTCTCCGCTTATCAATGGTATACAAAATGGACTTCAAAATTCAAATTAGGGGCTATCACAGATATCGAATTGAGTGGTCAATATGAATCAGGATATCAAACAGTGCAAGGAGACATAAAAGCGCAATGGTATGCCAATATTGGAATGAGACAAAAACTTCTTGACGGTAGAGCCATATTAAGCTTTAGTTTTAGGGATATTTTTGCTACAAGAATATGGGTAAATGAAGTTATTCAAAATGATTTCTATCTATATAGCCGAAGTTTAAGAGGAAGATTTATTACTGTAGGATTTAGCTATGGATTTGGTAAAGGCGAAGCCATGGAATACAGTGGGGCTAGAAGATATTTTTAAACAAAAAAGCAGGCCCATCGACCTGCTT
>CACAYQ010000010.1 GCA_902536695.1 uncultured Bacteroidota bacterium
ATTGAAATAGGGATGATAGATAGAGAAATTGAAAGTAAATTAAAATCCATCTTTGGCAGTAAATTAGCGGAATTTTACCACCAAAAACCCCTAAAATTAAAACCGCTTTGAGAATTATAGGAGGTAAATACAAATCTTATATCATCCCGACAAGTAAAAAAATCAAAGCTCGTCCAACAACAGATATGGCCAAAGAAGCCCTATTTAATATTCTTGAAAATAAAATTGATTTTAATCAAATTTATGTACTTGATCTATTTTGTGGAACTGGGAATATTTCTTACGAATTTGCTTCAAGAGGAGTTAAAGAAATTACTGCTGTTGATCATCAAATCAATGCTTTACAATTTATACAAAAACAAAGCTCTCATTGGGGAATGAACATCAATACTAAAAAGAAGAATGCATTGTCTTTTTTAGAAATAACAGATGATAAATATGATGTCATTTTTGCTGACCCTCCTTATGATTTTAAACGAATTGATGAAATTCATGACATTATATTTAATCGAAAGCTACTTCGAGACCATGGTTTATTTGTATTAGAGCATGCCAAGAACAAAAACTTTACAAATTCTTTTAACTTTATGGAGCAAAGAACGTATAGTAGCGTAAACTTTTCATTTTTTGGTGCTTAGATGAATTCAAATGTGGGCATATTTCCAGGATCTTTTGACCCTATCACAAAGGGACATGAATACGTTATTAAAAAAGCAGCCAACATGGTTAATGAACTCATTGTGGCTATAGGAGAAAATTCTACTAAAAAATACTTATTTAGTCTTGAGGATAGAAAACAGTGGATAGAAAAAACATTTAAAAAAGTAGATAATATTTCTGTAAGAACATATACTGGGCTAACTATTGATTTTGCTAAAAAAGTGAATGCTAATCTAATTTTCAGAGGTCTAAGATCGGGTGTGGACTTTGAATATGAAAAGCCAATTGCAGAAACTAATCAAATCTTGGACCCGAGTGTAGAAACTGTTTTTTTAATCACGAATAAAGAATTTGGCATGATTTCTTCATCTATTGTGAGAGAAATTATAAGAAACAATGGAAATGCAAATTCTTTTCTTCCTGATGCCATTAACATCTAATTATGTTTAATTACGTTTTTTTGCTGATAGCTTTTTTTTCAGTGGTAAATAACTCGCTATTTGCCATTGAAATTCAGATTAACGCTCCTGATTATCAGGGAAAAAATGTGAAATGGCGAAAAAAGACTGATTACATCACAAATCAATATCAACTATTAGCTGAATCTAAAATTGATACTAATGGCCTAGTTACTCTCAATAAAAAAATAGAAAAGATTGAACTTACTGAAATTGTCATTGGCAAAAGTTTTGGGCTATTATATTTAGATACAGCTACTCAATTCTACAACATTTATTTCCCAAAAGACACCGTCTTAGACACCATGTCACTCAAAAAAAATCAAATACAATTGGTTTTTTTGGATCTGCCTGATAACGATATCAATCGACTCATTCTTGATTTCAATCTTCAATATGATTACTTTCTTTATGGCGATACCTCTAAGCTCATCAGATTGGCTCTACAAGAAAAAGAGTTTCAAGATAGTTTAAATGCATTCAAAGTTTTTATTAGCAACAGATATCAGAACGATCTTATTAAGTTTTTGCATGTTTCCATTCGATATGAAATTGCTTTAATTGAACAAATGGCTCACCAAAGCAAGGGTGAATTTTATAAAAATTATCTGTTCCATACTTATCTAAAAAAAAGTAGTGTAGAATATTCAAATCCTGCATTTATGGAATTTTTCAATCTCTTTTATAGAAAACCATTTAAAATTGGTGGAGACGAGATTTTTGAGAGAATTAAATTTTCTATCAATCAATATCACGATTTAGATCACCTGAAAAATGCTATGTCAAATTCATCTTTCTACAGCCACCAGAAACTAAAAGAACTGATCATTGTTAAAGGCTTATATGACAATTATAATTCTAGAGAATTTTCAAATGCTTTTGTTTTAGAACTACTGGAAGAAATTTCAGAAAATGGAAATTGGGCAGAAAACAGATCTATAGCTAAAGAATGCTTACGCGAGTTATCCTATTTAAAAAATGGGACTACTGCACCAAATTTTAGCTGGATAGACGTTGAAGGCATAAAGCATGAGCTAATGGATTTCAAAGGCAAACATATTTACATCCATTTTTTCTCATCATTGAATTACATGAGTCTTAAAGAAATGGAAATAATTGAACAACTGGCAAATAAATACAATGCCATTCAATTTATATCAGTAAATCTAGACGAAACAGAAAATTCCTTTGCTAATTTTTTAAGAACAAACCAATATAAGTGGGAAATTGGAAGACCTCAAAATCCTCAAGATGTAATAGAACTCTTTAAATTAGATCATTTACCAACCTATATTTTTATTGACACTGACGGGGTAATTGTCCAATATCCTGCATATACTCCAAGTCCTTTGTATAATAACCAAAGTATTGATGTTACTTTTTTTAATTTACAAAAAAAGTTAGATCAGCGTCAGCGTCTCCGTATTGGCGTCAAAGGGTAAGTACTGCTGTGTCAAAAACAGATAAAATTGAAGGATAAGATTTATGGGCTAAACTCATAGATTCATCTTTAGACTTCCAACTTACTTGTGTAATGCCTTCCTCCAACTGTGGAATAGTATTTGGCGCCCCATCGAAATGCATGAAAAACCAATGCGTCTCTTTTAAAACTTTGACATCCCTGAGCTGATACGTGTGGTGAGTTACTATTATTTTATGACTAATTTCTATCATGCCTTTTAACCCACATTCTTCCTTTACTTCTCTCAAAGCAGCATCGGTAATGGACTCATTATTTTCAATCTTACCTTTTGGTAAATCCCAAATATTGTTTCGGTAAATCCACAAAAAATAGCCATCATTTTGAACTAGACCACCAGCAGCTTTTAACAACTTATGATCAGCATAATATTTCATTATTTCATCATAAGGGTCCTTACTGAACACGTATTCTATGACTTCTTTATCATTTGTGTTTTTACTTCTATTACCTTTTGATGAATTTCCAAGTTGTTTCTCAGTATTAATGAAAATGACTTCTTTTTTGGGTTCAAAAACTTTATACATTTGCAGCATGATTCAATCCAATTTTAACTCTGCTAAAATAGCAGAATTCCTTTTGAAGATCAAAGCGATCAAATTACAGCCAAAAGATCCATTTACTTGGGCTTCAGGCTGGAAATCACCTATATATTGTGATAATAGAAAAATATTAAGTCATCCTCAAATAAGATCAGCAGTAAAGGATGAATTTGTGAAAGCTATAAAAGCAAATTCACTTCTTCCAACTGCCATTGCAGGAGTTGCAACTGGCGGAATTGCAATTGGTGCATTAGTAGCTGAATCACTAAATCTACCTTTTTGTTATGTTAGATCTTCTGCAAAAGCACACGGTTTGAATAACCAAATTGAAGGAGGATTAAAAACAGATGAGAAAGTACTTGTTATTGAAGATTTGATATCATCTGGAAAAAGCAGTTTAGCCGCTGTAAAAGCTTTAACTGAAAATAACTACAATGTGATAGGGTTAGGTGCTATTTTTAGCTACGGCTTTAAAAAGGCAGAGGAAAACTTTCAAATGGCAAACTGTACTTATTTTACATTAACTAATTATGCATCCCTAATAGAAATAGCTGCGAGCAACCGTTACATTGATAACAATGAAATTGACACCTTAAATAATTGGCGAAAATCTCCTGAAACTTGGTCATAGTATGTTGAAAATTCAAAGTGAAGAGGTTACCTCAAAAGCAAATATTATTCAAGTGCATACTTTTTTAAATAATCTGAATAATTTCGAGCATTTATTTCCAAAAGATAAAATAAGTGATTGGGTATCTAACAAAGAAGAGTGCAGCTTGAAAATTCAAAAAATGTACACTCTTGAGCTGAAAAAAGTCGAAGTAAAACCAGCTTACATTAAGCTATCAAGTGGAAAAAGCGCTTCCTTTAAGTTTGACATGCAAATAAATTTAATTGCATTAGATGATGAACACACAACTGCTCAAATTCTATGTAATATAGATATCAACCCCATTTTAAAAGCTATGGTATCCAAACCTCTGAATGAGCTTTTTAATTACATGGCTAATAAAATTGAGAAAGCTATAAAACTTGGCGAGCTTGATTAAGACTGTATATACCTATGTCTCCATTGAGTTTCTCCAATTTTATTAAACCATCGTTGTTAACTTCTCTTATAAAGACATCCTCTAATTTATTTTCAATCAAGAATTGACATTTTTTATTTAGAGAAAATAGAGCAGATTGATAATCCATATTGATTTTTTGAAATTGACCATCAAGCAACGAATGATAAAACCAATTAAAAGATTCACAAAATTGGGAAAGTAGATCTTCTAAATCGTGATGTTGATTACTTAACAGCTTTAAACTTGTTGCATTTAACTCATCACTAAACTTAATTTGATTAACGTTAATCCCGACCCCAACAATGGAAGCATATAAATTACTTCCCTTCCATTGGTTTTCAATTAGAATTCCAGCAATTTTTTTCTTATCAACATAAACATCATTTGGCCACTTTAGGCTTACGCTTTTGTTTGTAAATTGTTCTATTAAATTCTTAATGGATATCGCCACACATTTACTTAATAAAAAAAAGGGTGTATTTTTTAATTGTGAACCATCAATTAAAACACTAAAAGTTAAATTTTCACCCGCTTCGCCTATCCATTGTGATCCTCTTTGACCTTTTCCTTCGTATTGGAATTGTGCCAATATTACAGTACCAAAAGGAATTTTTGTCTGATTTAGCAACTTGGCAGCATAATTGTTCGTAGAATCAACGCTATCAAGTCGAATTGTATGGTTTCCAATATATTGGTGATTCATTAGCATAAATTAACGATTATAGCACAAACAAATCAAATGTTTTAATCTTAAATTAACTACTTTTGCGCATCAATAATAATACTACCAAAATTAAATCTATTACAAGCGTGGATCTTAAAAACACTATAGTGGAAGGTTTTCTTGAAGGAAAGGCAAATAATGTGATTTGTCTTGACTTAAGAAATATTGATGGCGCAGTTTCTGATTATTTTATTGTAGCTCATGGCGATTCTGCAACTCATGTGGAAGGTATTAATAGAGCTATTTATAAAAAATGCATCAGCTCTTTCAATGAAAAACCATGGAAAGAGGAAGGTAAGAGAAACTCAGAATGGATTCTTAT
The DNA here is from genome assembly GCA_902536695.1 of uncultured Bacteroidota bacterium. Lineage (GTDB taxonomy): Bacteria > Bacteroidota > Bacteroidia > Flavobacteriales_D > Parvicellaceae. The sequence continues at coordinate 5,257 of CACAYQ010000010.1, forward strand.
GGACTATGTGAATGTAGTCGCTCATATTTTCTACAAAGAAAAAAGAGGCTATTACAATATTGAAGATTTATGGGGAGATGCTCCTAGAGAAGAATTTAACACAGACTAATTATGCTAAATAAAAAAAACAATAAAAAGAGTAATAATAGCTCGAATAATAAATTACCTAAGTTTAATTTTTATTGGATATATGGTATTGTTGCAGTTGTACTCATTGGAATTAATCTAATGAACTTTAATGGTTTTTACACCAAAAAAATTGAAGAAAATCAACTTTGGGAATGGATTGACAAGCAGAAAGTACAACAAGTTGAGATTGTAAATAATTCTGAAGTAAAAGTATACATAAACAAAAAATACATCAATGACCCTGAATTCACTAACAACGGTAAAAACAGGAACAATTACCAGTATTCGTTTGAAATACCTAAAGATCATTCATCCGAATTGTACCAAAAATTATTAGATAAAGCTCGCAAAAATAAAGAAGAAGGACTGTCAAACGAGAACAACTTTAAGGTAAAAGTGAAAACAGAAGAAAACTTTGGACGAGAAATTGTGTATTGGATTATTTTCTTTGGTATCATGATTGCCATTTGGTCATTTTTCATGAGGAGAGTTTCTGGAGGCGGTGGTGCCGGCGGTCAAATATTCAATATTGGCAAATCAAAAGCTCAAATGTTTGGACAAGGAAAATCTACGAATGTTACTTTTGACAATGTTGCGGGTCTTCAAGAAGCTAAAGAGGAGGTTAAGGAAATTGTAGATTTCCTTAAAAATCCTAAAAGATATACCGCGCTTGGTGCTAAGATTCCTAAAGGAGCTTTACTAGTTGGACCTCCAGGTACAGGAAAAACCCTTATTGCGAAAGCGGTTGCAGGTGAAGCTAAAGTCCCTTTCTTCTCATTGTCAGGTTCTGATTTTGTAGAAATGTTTGTTGGAGTTGGTGCATCTAGAGTTAGAGATCTTTTCAAACAAGCAAAGGAAAAAGCTCCTTGCATCATTTTCATCGATGAAATAGATGCCATTGGTAGAGCAAGAGGAAAGAATCCAAATATGGGATCAAACGATGAGCGTGAAAACACCCTAAATCAGTTATTGACTGAAATGGATGGATTTGGAACAAATTCAGGTGTAATCATCTTAGCTGCTACCAATAGAGCTGACATCTTAGATAGAGCCTTAATGAGAGCTGGTAGATTTGATCGACAAATCTATGTTGACATGCCAGATTTAAATGAAAGAAAAGATATTTTTGAAGTTCATTTAAAACCTTTAAAACTAGAAAAAGAATTAGATAAAGATTTCCTAGCTAGGCAAACTCCTGGGTTTAGCGGTGCAGATATTGCTAATATTTGCAACGAAGCTGCTCTAATTGCAGCAAGAAAGAAAAAAGAAAATGTTCAAAAACAAGACTTTCTAGATGCTGTTGATAGAATTATTGGAGGTCTAGAAAAGAAAAATAAAATTATTACCAAAGAAGAAAAGAAGACCATTGCTTATCATGAAGCAGGTCATGCGACCGTAAGTTGGATGTTAGAACATGCAAACCCGCTGGTAAAAGTAACTATAGTACCAAGAGGAAGAAGTCTTGGAGCAGCATGGTACTTACCCGAGGAAAGATCATTAAATACGACTGAACAAATATTAGATGAAATGTGTGCCGCCTTAGGTGGTAGAGCTGCAGAATCTATTATTTTTAATAAAATTTCTACCGGTGCATTAAGTGACTTGGAAAAGGTTACTAAACAAGCCATGGCTATGGTAACTATCTATGGGTTAGATGAAAAAATTGGAAACATCTCTTATTATGATTCACAAAATCAAGGATATGGTTTCACCAAGCCTTACTCCGAAGAAACAGCTAAAATCATTGATCAAGAGATAAAGAAAATTACTGATGGTCAATACGAAAGAGCAAAAGCTATACTAAAAAAGCATGAAGATAAACTTCATAAGTTAGCAAATAAATTATTAGAAACTGAAGTGATTTTCAAAGAAGATCTCGAAGTTATTTTTGGAAAAAGACCTTTTGAAAAAGAAGTAGTTAAAAAAGAAGAGAAAGCAAAGAAGACTGAAGATGACACAAAAACCTCTTCTAAAAAATCAGCTTAACTTTTTACTGATCATTTCTGTCATCACCCATGAATGAATTACTGAAAAGGATTTTTTTTGGTGCAATATATGTTGTCATCATGTGGTTCGGAACAGCTTACTCAAAAAAGACATTTCAAATCTTGTTTCTCATACTTGGATTATGGTCTATCTACGAAATGTGGAAATTAAGAAAAGGGAAGCCTAAATTAGTAGCACTCTTAATTATAATCATTCCTTTTTTCACTATACAATTTTTTGGGATGACGGATTTAAATTACCCAGATTTACCATTTAATCCTTCTGTCATCCTTTTAATGTTTATACTTACCTGGACTTTTGATTCATTTGCTTATTTAATAGGAAAAAAACTAGGAAAAACAAAGATTCTACCAACAATTTCGCCCAAAAAGTCATGGGAAGGTTTTTTTGGAGGTTATTTGTTTTGTATACTCGCAAGTAGTTTATCGTACTTTGTTTTCGAAGATTATTTTAATCATATTTCTACCTTTTCATATATTCTTATAACTATTATTCTACCTATTACTGCAACTACAGGGGATTTTATTGAGTCTTACTATAAAAGAAAAGCTGGGGTTAAAGATTCTGGTAAAATTATGCCAGGTCATGGTGGAATTTTGGATAGAATGGACGCATTTCTAATCACAATTCCCGTAATTTACATCATCATAAATATTACCTAATGAGAATACACAGAGAGGGATATGCAACTATAGTAATAGTCCTTATTTTTTTAATTTCAATTAACGGCTTAGCCTATTATTTTAATCCTATTTGGATTATTAACGTCATCTTTTCTTTCTTATCATTGTTGTTTTTTTATTTAATTCTTCATTTTTTCAGAAATCCAGAGAGAGATATTGCCATAAATGATAAACATATTTTAGCACCAAGTGATGGCAAATTAGTAGTTATAGAAAAGGTATTTGAAGATGAATATCTAAAGGAAGAATGTACACAACTTAGCATATTCATGTCTCCGTTAAATGTACACAAACAATGGTATCCTTCAAATGGTAAAGTCATTTACAGTCAATATCACCCTGGTAAATACTTAGTGGCTTGGAATCCTAAATCTAGTATTGAAAATGAAAGAACGAGCATTGTTATTCAATCCAATACAAAGCACCGAATTTTATATCGACAAATTGCTGGAGCAGTAGCAAGAAGAATCTGTAATTATGCTAAGCAAAATGATATTGTTGATCAAAGTCTTGAGGCAGGTTTTATTAAGTTTGGTTCTAGAATTGATGTCTTTATTCCAAAAAGTGCAGAAATCAAAGTTAAATTAGATGATACCATTGTTGGAGGTGAAACAATATTGGCCATTATTTAACCAATATTTGCCATTGTTTAACATTGTTCATCTACAATCGTAACAATTTATAAACTAAAGCGTATTTATTAACATTTTTTATATTTTTAAACATCAAACAGATTACGATCATGAAAAAATTATTACTGGGATTTTCTTTAATAGCCGTTTTTGGAATTGGAATAACAGCTGCTAGTTTCACCTTACCTGAAAATACAAATACAACAGTTGAAGTAAAAGAAGGTGATGGCAAAAAGAAAAAGAAGGATAAGAAGAAAGCTAAAGCAAGTTGTTGTAAGCCTGAAGCGAAAGGGAAATCTTGTTGTAAAAAACCTACAACTGAATCTTAAATTATTTCGACCATTTTCTAATTAATGGAGAACATCGATATCGATCTTCATGATATTGATTGTAAAGTGCATCTAATTTCTTTTCGCACCAATCAAATCCATATTCTCTGCCCCAACTAATTAATCCTTTGGGATAATTAACTCCTTTTGTCATCGCTAATTCAATATCCTGCTCAGATGCTATTTGTAAATAAAGCGCATCTACAGCTTCATTGATAAGCATTACTAATATTCTTTCAAAAATATCTTTAGCCTTACCATTTTCTACACTTTCCATTTTAACTGGCTCATCATTATAATGGTAATAACCCCTACCCGATTTTCTACCTAACCAACCTGCCTCTGCATATTGCTTTTGAGTAAATGAAGGTTTATAGCGAGGATCGAAATAAAATGCCTCAAATACAGATTTTGTTACCGCATAATTTACATCATTACCTATGAAATCCATTAATTCAAATGGCCCCATCCTAAAGCCACCTTGCTTTAGAGACTCATCTATAAAATGGAAGTCTGCAATACCCTCTTCATAAATACGAAGTGCTTCTCCGTAAAAAGGTCTAGCAATTCTATTTACTATAAATCCGGGCGTATCTTTTGCTATAACAGGCGTCTTCTTCCAATCGTTTAACATAGAAATTACATTTTCTAATACCGTAGCGTCTGTCTGTAATGCTGGTATGACCTCAACTAAAGGCATAAGAGGTGCAGGATTAAAAAAATGGACACCAAGAAAACGTCTTGGGTCAATGAAAGATGATGCAAGGTTAGTTACAGATAAGGAAGAGGTGTTAGTGGCTAAAATACAGTCTTTCATAATGACTTGAGAGAGGGCCTTAAAAAGTGTTTTCTTTATTTCAAGGTCTTCTATAATAGCCTCTATCACAAAATCCGCTTTACTGAATTCACTAATTTGGTCTATAACTGTGATGCATTTTAATATTTGTTTTTTCTCCTCTTTTGAAATTCGGTGTTTCTCAATTAGTCGATTTAAAATAGCATCTAATTTGTCTATAGCACTTTTTACGGTTTCTTTATTTTGATCATAAAGATAAACCGTATAACCTGCCATGGCTGCTACTTGTGCTATACCCGCACCCATAGATCCAGCACCTATAATTCCTATGTTATCTATTTTTTTCATCATCCTAATTGAATTTAGTTCTCATAATCCTCATAAATCAAATATTTCTTTCTCTTTTCCTTAAATACAGTTAACTCATTTTGATACGTTTCTCTTATTTGATTTGCATTCGCACCTCCCTTAATAAGGTTCACAAGTTTATCCGATCCTGCAAGCAAATTAAAAAAGTTATTTTTATTAAAGAATGTGGGGTCATCATTAAAAGTGTGGTAAGCATGAATTAACCATTCAAAATTTAACTTTTGTGATGTAAATAAAGAATCTTCAGAAAGTGTACTAAAGTTTGAACCATAACAAACTTTCCCTTGGTGTTTAGGGTGTTTTGCTCCAGAGGTAGGTTTGGGTGTAAATTCAAATGACATTTGCCTCATGTAAGGTGATCCATAGACTTGAAATGGAAAAGCCGTTCCCCTCCCAATACTCACATTAGTGCCTTCAAAAAAACAGAGTGAAGGATAGAGATACACACTAATCATGTTTGGCAAATTTGGAGATGGTGGAACAGGAAGCTTATACTGCGTAGAATGATTATAATTTTTACATGGAATAATTTCCAAAGTACATTTTAACTCATCCAGAAGCCATCCTTCACCATTAATCATTTGTGCGTACTCCGCAATAGTTAACCCATGAACTACAGGAATTGGATGCATACCCACAAATGATTTAAATTTTAAATCAAGAATAGGCCCATCCACATAATGCCCGTTAGGGTTTGGCCTATCCATAATAATGAGTGGGATTTGATTTTCTGCACAAGCTTCCATTACATAATGTAGTGTGCTGATGTAAGTGTAAAACCTAGCCCCCACATCTTGTAAATCAAATACCATAGCATCAACATCTTTTAAAAGTTCCTTACTCGGCTTTCGTTTTGCTTTCCCATACAGAGAATAAATTGGTAATCCAGTTTGTAGATCAAATTCATCTTTCACTTTTTCTCCTGCATCATTCTTTCCTCGAAAACCATGCTCAGGAGAAAATACTTTTTGAACCTGTATTCCTTCGTTTAATAGCACATCCACCAAATGCTCTCCTCTTACTAATGAGGTTTGATTAGCTACCAATGCTATATTCTTATTTTTAAGTATGGGAAGATAAACCTCTAATCTTTCGGATCCTGTAATTACATTTTTTGACTGCGCGAAAAAAATTAGCGTATGAAGCAATAAAACTAACAAGCATAATTTTTTATGATAATTAAAATAACCATGTTTGTAATTGACTAACTTCATTTTACAAATTAAATAAAAATTGAACGTTGAATTCTTTATAGCTAAAAGAATGCTTCAAAACAAAAAGCATTCCAAAAGCTTTTCCAGTGCTATTGTATTGATTTCACTAATTGGAATTATGCTTGGTGTTAGCGTTATGATTTTAACTGTAAGTGTTGCTGTGGGTTTCCAAACTGAAATTAAAAATAAGTTAATGAGCTTTGGAAGTCATATTCAGGTTGAATCACTTTACCTAAACAACAACAATGAAACAAGTCCTATAATTACCCTTCAACACAACATTGATTCAATATCCAATGAAAATGCAATAGATGGCATTTATCCTTATGTGCTTAAATCTTCCATAATTCAACATGTTGATGGAAATAAAGAAAGTGAAATTTCAGGCATTGTATTTAAGGGTGTTTCACAAGGAAACCAGACATTTTTGAACCAATATGTTGTTCAAGGGGTTATTCCTCAATTTGGATATGAAAATGATTCTATTCTACTTTCTAAGAATATGACTAAAAAATTAAAGGCTTCTGTTGGGGATAAGATTAGTGCCTTCTTTATCATTAATGGAAAACCCAAACAGCGAAATTATTTTATTAGTGGAATTTATGAAACAGGGCTTGATAAAATTGATGACCAGTTTGGGTTCATCGATATAAAACAGCTTACTAAAATTAATAAATGGGGGTTAACTATTAAAGCAAAGAGCTTTTTCACCAGTGACACTACTATTGAAATCAATTGTTATACGAAATCAAAAGAAGGTGAAATTTTATATGCATTAGAAAAGGAAAAAATAACATCACTATCTTCTTACATTATTGATGTTAAAAAAGATACCAATGTTACACTAGTTGCCTATGAAGTAGATAACGTAGAATCGAACAATTTAATTAGTGTTCCTGACACGCTCATATTCAATGTGAATTTTAACGAAAAAATAATTACCCAAAATAATACAGATGGAAGTGGCAAATTTTATACCGGTGGTTACGAAATCATGCTCACTGATTTGGAGAATGATAAGAACACGCTAAATAGCCTAAAATCATATTTTGGCCCGGAATATTTAACACTTCCTATCGAGAAACGATTCGAGGACTTATTTTCTTGGCTGAGTCTAATTTACCAAAATGTATACATTATAATTCTCTTGATGATTGCTGTTGCGATAGTAAATATGTCAACTGCTCTACTTGTTTTAATTGTTGAAAAAACAAAAATGATCGGTATTTTAAAGTCAATTGGAATTTCCAATAAATCACTTATTCGAGTTTTTGTGATTCATGGGGGTATTTTACTTGCCATAGGATTCACCGTAGGAAATTTGATTGCTTATGGCATCATGTTTCTACAAAATAAATATCAATTTTTAACACTCCCAAAAGAGAACTATTACATAGATGCCGTACCTATGCACTACCCAATAGAACAATTTTTAGCACTTAATGGAATTGCCTTCATCATTTGTTTTGCTGCTTTGATTTTACCGTCCTTATTAAGCAGTAGGATTTCACCAGTAAAGGCAATTAGTTCAGAAATTTAATTTAGTTGAGAAATTGCTGATTTAATTCGATAAACAGCTTCTTTTAATTGCTCCATTGATGCAGCATAAGATATTCTAATGCAATTTGGTGAACCAAATGCGTTTCCTGTCACCAAGGCTACTTTTGCTTCTTCAAGTAAAAACAAACAAAGATCATCTGCATTATTTACTGTTTTCTCGTCAAAGTGCTGTCCAAATAACTCACTCACGTCAGGAAATAAATAAAATGCACCCTTGGGTTCGTTAATTTTGATACCTTTAATATTTCTGAGCTCCTTCAACATGAAGTTTCTTCTTTCTAAAAATGCTTCCTTCATTGGTAAAATCACATTAGGACTAGAACTTACCGCAGCAAGAGCAGCACGTTGAGAAATACTTGAAGCCCCAGAAGTAAATTGACCTTGAATTTTTGTGCAAGCCTTCGCAATCCATTCTGGAGCACCAATATACCCCAATCTCCAACCCGTCATTGCAAATGACTTTGAGACACCATTTACGGTCACTACTTGCTGATACATATCATCGAAAGCTGCCATTGAAAAATAAGAGTCTGTAAAATTAATATGCTCATAAATCTCATCACTTACCACCACTACAGAGCTATATTGAACTAGTACATCTGCCAAACTTCTTAGCTCTTCTTTGGAATATACACTTCCGGAAGGATTACATGGAGAGCTGTAAATCATCAACTTTGTCTTTTCATTAATAGTATTTTTTAATTGTTCAGCTGTAATTTTAAAATCATTCTCAATAGTGGTTTCAATTGGAACGATTACAGCTCCTGCCATTTTAAAAATCTCTTCATAGCTAACCCAGTACGGTGCTGGGATGATAACTTCATCCCCTGGGTTAATTAAGCTTAGAGCTACATTTGCGATGGATTGTTTTGCACCTGTTGAAACCACAATCTGATTAACATTGTAGGAAACATCATTATCTCTTTTGAATTTATCACAAATGGCTGTTCTTAGGTCTTCATAGCCATTAACTGCCATGTATTTTGAATAATTTTGATCAATGCCTTCCTTAGCTGCTTCTTTAATAAAATCGGGGGTATTAAAATCAGGCTCTCCCAAACTCAGGCTTATTACATCAATGCCTTGAGCTTTTAATTCCCTACTTTTTCTAGCCATAGCAATAGTTGCCGACTCTGACAGATTATTAACTCTTTCTGAAAGAAGATTTTTTGGTGTTTTTTCCATGCCGCAAAATTAATTATTTGCTTTGCTTTACCATGTTTTTAGCAAAAAGAAATAAACAGATTATTCACTTTTGTAACATATGATCTATAAATTCGTTTTTAAATTAAAAAGCTGATTATGAAAGATGCCATAATATTACTCATACCACTTGCAGGAATGTTGTTATTAACCTATCTATTACTACAACATTTCTTTAATAAGCAATTAAAAGAAAATGACAAAGAGTTAATTAATCACAAGGCAAAATCCTACTTACCACTAAAAATTCAGGCTTATGAAAGAGCTATTTTATTTTTAGAAAGAATTGACCCAAATAACTTAATAATTAGAATTCACAAACCATCCATGAATGCGGCTAAACTTCATCTTGAAATTTTGAAACAAATTCGTGAGGAGTATAACCATAACATGTCTCAACAAATCTATATAAGTCCTAAATCTTGGGCTGAATTGATTAAAGGAAAAGAGGAGACGATTCAAATAGCCAACACTGCACTGGGCCAATTAAAAAATGATGCTAATTCTATAGAGTTGAGCACAAAAATCTTTGAGATCATTGCAAAACTACCACACAATCCTGCTGCTAATGCAAGAAAATTGATCATTAACGAATTCCAAAGATCCGTTTTAAAGTAGGGGTTTATTGTGCTATTACTGGTTCAGGCTTTTCTTTCTTTTGAGCAGGTAGATCAACATGGCTTTCCGTAATGATATTCATTTCATCAATTAGATGAGAAGCACCAGCATATTTATCAATGATAAATAATGTGTATCGAACATCAACCGAAATAGTACGCTGAATATTTGGTTCAAAATATATATCACCACTCATTGCCTCCCAATTACCATCAAATGCAGTTCCTATTAATTCACCATATGCATTGATGACGGGACTTCCCGAATTTCCACCAGTAATATCATTATTTGATAAGAAACCAACAGGTAACTTTCCATCTTCTTTTCTAGCATACGGACCATAATCTTTTGCCTCAAATAAATCTTTTAAACGTTGTGGAACATAAAATTCATGATTTTTATCATCTGTAATCACTTCCTTTTGCATTACTCCTTCTAGCGTAGTGTAAAAATCATAATGCACTGCATCTGCTGGATCATATGGAAGAACGTTTCCATAGGTAAATCGCATAGTAGAATTGGCATCAGAAGCCTTATTCATACCCATTTTTTGAAGACCATCTACAAACAAACGCATCCCTTTATTATAATCACTATCAAAAGCTGATTTTGGCATCATTATTTTAGATCTATAAACTGCCAAAAACTCTTTTTGCAATTGATAAACTACATCTTTTTCTAATGATTTTAAGGTAATTTTATTGTTAATCCATTCTTCAAATAGTTCATAAGAACTAAAAGGTGTTTTCTTAAAATATTTATTAGCAAAATTGGTAAAGTCACCCTTACTTTTTTTGTGCACGGTAGCCAATAGTGATGGATGAAATTCCTTTGGCACATCATTGTAATATAAATTTAGGGCTGCAGCTAAAATATTTTTATCTATCGTAGCATTATAGTCCTTAAAATAAGACTTGGCTTTTTCAAGCAATATTGTCTTTGCATCTGCAGGGTCTGAACCTGATTTAAGCGCTTGATACATAGGAGATCTTTCACTCAAGTTTCTTATCATAAAAAGCATTATTTCAGATCCTGCTATAGCCTCTTGAAAATACACATTAGGAATAGTGTATTTTGAGGAGCCCTCTATTGATTTTTCAATTAAAGCTAAAGCATCTCCATATTTGTCTTCAAGCTTGTTGTTGGTATACCATTCTGAAAAACTTGACTCAATAACCTCTTTCTTTTGTTGGACATTATTATTGACCAATTGCTCACTTTGACCAATAAAATATTTCCAATAATTACTAACTCTTGCGTGTTTTGAAGCATATTGAATTCTAGTTTTTTGACTCTTATTCATTTCCTCTTCCATAAGATCTAATTTCTGTCGTCTAATCTTAACTCTTGCAGGTTGTTCAACTTCAACTGCTTGCTCAACTCCCCAAGATGTTAAATATCTATCCGTACTTCCAGGATAACCCATGATCATAGCGTAATCCCCTTCTTCTACTCCTGCAATAGATACAGGTAAGGCATGTTTTGGATCATAAGGCTTGTTATTTTCATCGTATGCACATGGCTCATTGCTATCGTTAGCATAAACTCTAAATAAAGTGAAATCTCCTGTATGTCTAGGCCACATCCAATTGTCTGTATCTCCACCATACTTTCCAATTGAACTTGGAGGTGCACCAACTAGTCTTACATCATTAAAGATATTGTATGTAAACATGTAGTAATAATTGCCGTAATAAAACGGTTTTACCTTTACAGAAAATGTTTCATCTGATTTACCTTCTTTTGCTTTTTTAGTCAACCTGCTTATATTTTCTCTAATTTTTTTAGATCGGTCTGTCTCTGACATATCATCATTTACTCCTTCCAACACACTTTCGGTAACGTCTGTAATTTTATCTAAAAACCAAACGCCAAAGTCAGCAGGAATTTCATCTGCTTTTTTCATAGCCCAAAAGCCATCTGTTAAGTAATCATGTTCAGTTGTACTGTTAGCTTGAATAGTCCCATATCCACAGTGATGATTGGTCAACATTAAGCCCTGCTCAGAAATTATTTCACCAGTGCAAAAACCACCTCCTAAAGCCACGATTGCATCTTTAAGACTTGAATTATTAGCATCATATATCTGTTTTGGAGATAGCCTAATACCGCATTCTACCATGTTTTTGTATGTTTCTTCACCTAATAACATAGGTAACCACATTCCTTCGTCAGCTCTACCAATAAAACTCTGTAGAATTAAGAGTAAGCTTAAAATAATTTTTGAGATTGATTTCATGAAATATAATTTAATTGATTTGCACCAAAATGCGGACCAAAAATAATAAATAAAATGAATACAAGGTTTCTTAGTTTTTGATCATGAGCATCATACCATCTCTCACAGGAAATAACACATTTCTAACTCTACTGTCAAGATGTACTTTTTCATTAAACTTTTGAAGAATTATAGTTTCTTTATCTTTTACATCAGGCTCTTCTAGCACTTTCCCGCTCCATAGGACATTATCCGCAATTATCCATCCTCCTTTCTTAACTTGATCAATAACTAAATCAAAATAATTAATGTAGTTTTCCTTATCTGCATCTATAAACACCAAGTCCCATTCCAAATTTAAGGTTGGAATCACATCAATTGCATCTGCATTAATGAACTCAATTTGATTTTTATAAGAAGAATCGTTAATATATTTTTTTACCATTGTTTCTAACTCTATATTTTTATCAATGGTAACCAGTTTTCCATTTTTAGATAACCCCTCGGCCATACACAAAGCACTGTAGCCGGTATAGGTGCCTATCTCAAGGATGTATTTAGGTTTAATTGCGGAAGACAAAAAGCTTAGTATTCTACCCTGAAGATGTCCAGATAGCATTCTAGGCTGTAACACTTTTAAATGAGTTTGTCTATTTAAATTAAATAAGAGATCACTTTCTTTCTCCGAATGTTCTAGAGCATAAGCCTCAATTGAAGGATCTATAAAATCCATTATTTTAGCTTAAAAGTGCTTTAACTAAAGATGATATTTTTGATCCATCCGCTTTGCCTCCTAAATTCTTCATTGCCACACCCATTACTCTGCCCATATCTTTCATCCCACTTGCCCCTAAATTAGAAATGATTGAACTGATTTGAGCTTTAAGTTCTTCATCAGAAACAGGCTTAGGCAAGTACTCCTTATATATGTTGGACTGAAGTAATTCCTCTTCTGCTAAGTCTTCTCTATTTTGTTCTTTATAGATGTCATAAGCATCTATCCGTTGCTTATTTAACTTCGCTATAATCTTTACTAAAAGATCATCTTCAATTTCGTCTTTTTTACCTGTCTTTGTTTTTTCAATAAGAATAGCAGACTTAATAGCTCTAAGCGCCTCCAATCTTACTTTGTCTTTGGATAACATTGCAGACTTAATGTCACTACCAATCTTACTTTCTAGGCTCATGATGATTATTAATCCACGTTGTCGTGAAGAAATGAGTTATTATCACTTAGTCCTGTTCTTTTTTCACCATTATCATCTTCACTTTCCCAAAGCGTATATTTGGAAACTTCAGATTCTGATGAAGGATTGACATCGTCTAATTCGATATTTCTTCTTTTATAAGCCGGCACATTCTCCATTTCATTTAACCCTAGAGGAGATCTTAGTTTTTGTGTAGCTTTTTTAATCCTCTCTAATCTTTCGTCTATAATTTCTTTTGCTTCGTTTAATTTATTTTCCTCTTGAGATTGAAATGATATAGATTCTTCTGTATTTTGATCTACTTTTAATTCAATTTCTTTTTCACTAACCTCATCCTCAACATCATCATCTTCTAACAAAAATCTGATTTTACCATCATTCTTTTCTAACTCAGGGGAAGGAGTAGGTGCAATATAATCCGTATTACTTTCAGTTAGAATTTGGCTATTTTCCTTTTCCTCTGCAATAGAGTGGTCTACCTCTTCTTCCTCTAAGAAATACTTTTTTGTTGTAGTTTCATCTACATCCTCAACTGATTTTGGTTCTTTATCGACTGTAATATTCGTTTCTTCTCCAACCGGAGATTCTATCTCTTGAGTAATTTCTGTTGGTCTTTCATCCTCTAAATTCATACGCTTTTTCTTAGGAGCTTTAAATGAAAGTCCAGTGTGTGGAGTGGTTTTAAATCCAGTTGCAATAATAGTAACACATAGTTTTTCACCAAGAGTTTCATCATGGCCATGTCCCCATATTACATCAGCGGTACTACCAGCTTCTTCTTGTATATAATCTGTGATATCTGAAATTTCATCCATTAAAACAGCCTTATCTCCGTAAGTAATGTTCAGTAATACATAAGTTGCTCCTTCAATATTATTGTCATTCAATAGAGGAGAACTTAATGCTTGTTCCACACATTTGGTTGCTCTGTCATCTCCTTCGGCTTCAGCTGATCCCATGATAGCTACACCACTATCTTTCATGACGGTATTGACATCATTGAAGTCAACATTGATTTGGCCTGTTACAGAAATGACTTCTGCTATTCCTTTGGCAGCAATGGCCAATACATCATCAGCTTGTTCAAATGCGTTTACGAGAGAAAGGTTTCCAAACATTTCTCGTAACTTATCGTTATTGATGACCAAAAGTGTATCTACAGCGTCTCTCATCTGCTCTATTCCATCCTCTGCCTGAGTTCTTCTTTTTCGGCCTTCAAAGGTGAATGGTACGGTTATAATTCCAACCGTTAAAATGCCCATATCTCTAGCGGTTTGAGCGATTACAGGCGCAGCACCTGTACCAGTTCCTCCACCCATTCCAGCTGTAACAAAAATCATTTTTGTATTCTTTGCTAGAATATCTTTTATTTCGTCCAAGTTTTCAATAGCTGCATTTTTTCCTATTTCTGGAATAGATCCCGCACCTCTACCTTCAGTCAAACTTTGTCCTAATGGAATTTTTGTGGGTACAGGACTTATATCCAAAGCTTGGTGATCAGTGTTACAAACTATGAAATCAACTCCTTTGATTCCTTGTCTATACATGTGATTTACAGCATTACTTCCGCCACCTCCAACACCAATTACTTTGATAATGGAAGATTGTTCTTTTGGCATATCGAATCTCATCATAATTTCTGTTTTTAGATTAATCTACTTTTTCGTCAAAAAATGTTTTAATTTTTTCAAAGAATCCACCTTTATACTTTTGAGAGTGCATTCTTGTACTTATTTTTTCGTTTCTAGCTTTTAACAATTCAAATTGTTCAAACCCTTTTGCTACTAATCCTACTCCAGTTGCAAATAGTGGGGATGTCACATTTATGTTGGTATTTGCGCTTAAATGTTCATTGGGATATCCTATTCTGGAATCAATTCCAGTTGTAAATTCCATTAACTGATTTATATGCTTTAACTGAGAACCTCCACCTGTAACTACAATTCCACCTATTAATTTTTTATCAAATCCGGAATTCTTAATTTCAAAATAAATATGTTCGATTATTTCAGACATTCTAGCACTAATGATGTTGGCTAGATTCTTTACCGATATTTCTTTAGGATCTCTTCCTCTTAGCCCAGGGATACATACGATTTCATTATCTTGAGTAGCTTGAGGTAATGCTGCTCCAAATTTAGTTTTAAGCAATTCAGCTTGTCTGTGCATAATGGTACAACCTTCTTTGATATCCTCAGTAATCACATTGCCTCCAAATGGAATCACGGCAGTATGTCTAATGATACCATCGTGAAAAATAGCGATATCCGTTGTACCACCTCCAATATCAATTAAAGCCACACCTGCCTCTTTTTCTTCTTCACTCAGAACAGCCGAAGAAGAAGCTAAGGGTTCAAGAATGAGTTCAGCAACTTCTAATCCTGCCTTATTTACACATTTAAAAATATTTTTTGCAGCAGCAATTTGACCTGTTATGATGTGGAAATTAGCTTCAAGTTGAACCCCTGACATTCCTATTGGATCCTTGATTCCAGGTTCCCTATCTACAATGTATTCCTGAGGTAATACATGTATGATTTCCTCACCAGGCATCATCACCAATTTATACATATCATCTATTAGCTCATCCACATCTTTTTGTGAAATTTCTTCATCTATGGTATCACGAGTAATCATACCTCGGTGCTGTAAACTTTTTATGTGTTGACCTGCAATTCCCACATTCACCACATTAATCTCTATGCCTGATTTTGCTTCTGCCTCCTCAACTGCAGCTCTAATGGATTGAACTGTTTTTTCAATATTTGAAACAACTCCTCGCGTAACGCCTAAACTAGGAGCTTTTCCAACTCCAAGAATTTCAATTTTACCATGTTCCGTTTTCCTACCTACAAGACAAGCAATTTTAGTCGTTCCAATATCCAAGCCAACAACAATTTCTGGTGCATCCATATTAATTAATTTTTGAGCAAACAATTTGATCGTTAAACATCACATTAAGTGTATCATATAAATTCAACTCTTTAGGCGAAGGTCCTTCAGTGTAAAAGAGTTTTATTTTTTTAAATTTCTTTTCCATATTATCACTAGATCCAAATAAGATTTTATGATTACCTATTCTTGGAATTAGTTCAAAGTACCCATTATTATTTATGTGAATTTGAACTATTTGAGATTTTAAGAACGGGTCATTGTTAATTATTCTACTCATATTGTAGATTTGACTATGTAGACTTCCATTTACATTACTAACAAGATTAGAATCTGACCATTTAAATTCACCTGAAAATAGAGGTAATTTGGCCACATAAGAATCACTTGTTCTCATCAATAGGCCATGCTCATCTATGTATACATTATATCTTGGATCATTAGCTATTAATCTTGCAATTGGTGTACGCTTACTTAAATTGACATTTAATTTTCCCGTATTCAAAAAATAAACTTCTGCATTTTCTAGTGCAAAATGAGTATTTAATTTCTTCTCAACTTCTCGAGTATTGATCTCTTTATTTAATGTAATACCCTGTACTAGTCCTAAGTCTTTAATGATTTCGATTACATCTGACTTTTTTATTAATTGATGCTCATTGTCCTTAGTGAATTTAATTTCTAGGGAATTATAAACAATATGATGATGTGTATTGTTTACAAACGCAGTTAAAACAACCCATATTGAAATGACTCCAATCCAAAAAAATATGGTTAGGATTTTTCTAACTAATTTCACTTAGAAAAGATTTAAGAGGGTTTATTAAACGATCGATATCACCAGCTCCGATAGTAGAAACAACAAACTTTTTTTCTTGTTTTAATGCCATGTAAAGATCTTTTTCACTGACTAATAATGATTTTTGATCCATTTCGATACCCTCTAACAATACTTCGGCATTAACACCCTCAATAGGCATTTCTCTAGCTGGGTAAATTGGCATCACAAATAAGGTGTCAAATTCACTTAATACACTTTGAAATTCCATTAAAAAATCACGGGTTCTAGAATATAAATGAGGTTGAAATACACCAATAAGTTTGTAATCTGGATAAAATTCTCTAAGACCCTCATACAGTACCTTTATTTCATTAGGGTGATGTGCATAATCATCTACATATACTCTTTGACCATCATTATGATGTATCTCAAATCTTCTCTTTACCCCATTGAAATTTGCAAGTGCACTTTTTAATTTTTCAAATGACACACCCCATTCTAAACAACTAAGTATAGCTCCAGCAGCGTTCAGTAAATTGTGTCTGCCAGGTAAATGAAATTCAAAATTTTCATAGACTACCTCCTTGTAGTTCACATTAAAAATGTAATAACCTTCTTTTAACCTTACGTCATAAACAAATAATGTAGATGAAGTTTGATAACCATATGTTAACGCAGTTGGAAATTGATTTTTTAAATCTTCCTGAACATATAAACTATCTTCATTTTTTAATAGATCAACAAATAATTTAAATCCTTCTGTTACTGATTCTTCATCCCCATAAATATCCAAATGGTCTGGATCCATTGAAGTTAAAATGATAGCATTAGGATGTAGCTGCATAAAGGATCGGTCATACTCATCAGCCTCAACTACCGCGTTTTGACCTTCCTGAAGCAGAATGTTTGAATTATAGTTTGTACATATCCCCCCTATAAACGAAACCCCTCCACAATTATTTTGTTGTAGTAAATGAGCCAGAATTGAACTAGTTGTGGTTTTACCGTGTGTTCCAGCAACAGCAATGGTTTGATATGACTTTGTAATTTCTCCTAAGATATATGCTCTTTTATGAACTGGAATATTGGTCTTTTTAAAATGATTTAATTGTACGTTGTTAGACGAAATGGCTGGAGTGAAAACAACTAAATCTACTGATTCAATATCCTTAATTGAAGAGATATCATCATGGTATATAATATGAGATCCAAGATTACTTAACAATATTGTTATTTCCGTTTTTGACCTGTCATAGCCGCTTACTTCTACTCCCTTGTACAAAAAGAATTTTGCTAAAGCACTCATACCAATACCACCAATTCCAATAAAATGAACTCTATTTATGCTCTCTAAATTCAATGGATTTAAATAAGTTTTTCGATTTCGTTTACTATATCCCTTGCAGCATTTGGTTTGCCCATTCTCTTGGCGTTTCTTGAGATTTCTAAAATCTGCCTTTCATCTTTTAATAACATCAGTGCTTTTTCCAATACCGTTCTAGTTTCATTGTCATTTACCAAAACAGCTGCCTTTTGTTTTACTAATGCCATTGCATTTTTTCGCTGGTGATCTTCAGCGACATTGGGTGACGGAATTAATAGACTAGCTTTTCCCGTTAACGTAATTTCGCTAAGGGATAGAGCCCCAGCTCTAGAAATGACTAAATCAGCAACTTCGTATGCCAAATTCATTTTTTTAATGAAAGGCATAGCCTGGACATTTTTATATTCTTTTAATTTTTTATTATTAGTAAGTTGATCAAAATACCTCTTACCTACTTGCCATATGAGTTGAACAGGTTGGTTTTTTAACACCTCTAAAGAAGACAATAGACCCTCGTTAATGGATTTGGCTCCTAAACTTCCTCCTACGACTAGGATGACTTTATATCCTTTGTCAATATTAAAATGTTTTAACGCCAAATCACTTTTTTGACCCATATCCATTAAATCCTTTCTAACAGGATTGCCTGTTAAGACAAGTTTTGTTTTTGGAAAAAATTGATCCATGTTCTCATAGGCCACACATATTTTATGTACTTTTTTACTTAGCCATTTATTCGTCAATCCAGCGTAGGAGTTCTGTTCTTGAATTAGAGTGGGAATACCTAGTCTATTTGCCATTCTTAAGGTTGGACCACTAGCATAACCTCCTACACCAATGACTGCATCAGGATTAAAAGATTTTATAATTTTTTTAGCGGCAATTAAGCTTTTGAGTAGACGAACAGGAAAAGAGAAATTTTTTATTAATGAGTTGATTGAAAATGATCTTTGTATTCCTACTACATCAAGCCCTTTGATAGTGTAGCCAGCATCTGGAATTTTTTCCATCTCCATTCTACCGTTTGCCCCAACAAATAAAATTTCACAATTTGAAAATTTATGTTCTAGTTCTTGAGCTATTGCAAGAGCCGGAAAAATATGTCCACCTGTTCCTCCACCACTTATGATAAACTTCAATTTTTTCATTTAAGCATCTTTGTAAACCGTTCTACTCACATTAATGATAATGCCTAAGGCAACACAACTAAAAATAATGGAAGTACCTCCCATGCTTATGAGAGGAAGTGGCTGCCCTGTAACTGGGAATAAATTAACCCCAACACCCATGTTGATTAAAGATTGAAAAACCAATAAAAAACTCAATCCAAATACGACATAAGCTCCAAATAAACTTTCAGTTTTATTCATTATTCGAATGGATCTAAAAAATAGAATCGTGTACATTATGACTAAACCTAAACCACCAAAAATAGATCCAAACTCTTCGATTGAGGATGCATATATGAAATCAGATTGTGCAGAATACAAGTCGTTTTTTACATGACCTTTACCTGGTCCCTTTCCAAATAAAAAACCATTAGCCACAGCTCTTTTAGCCATTTCAGCTTGGTAATTTTCTTTTTGACTTCCACTTTCAAAACTGGTAATTCTTTTTTGCCATGTATCTACTCTAGGCAATAAGCCTGGAAAAGCTAAATTTAACAAAATCAATATGGCAAAACCGGCAATTGAAACTCCAATCATTGCAGATAAATGTTTTAACTTTGCACCTCCAACAAACAGCATAATAAAACAAACAATAAACAACATAGCTGCCGTTGAAAAATCAGCTGGTAGAATTAATCCGCAAATAATAACTATAGGCCATAAAATAGGAGCTATGCCTAATTTAAAATCTTTGATAACTTCCTTTTTGTGCACCAACATTCTAGCCACATATATTACGAGAATCAACTTAGCTAAATCGGAAGGCTGAAACCCCATAATCCACCTAGAGGCATTTCCTTTATTTACACCAAATAATAAGGTAACAAAAAGCAATACAATTGAAATAAAAATACCTATTTGTGAAAGCCTTGAAAAATACTTAAAATTGAAAAACTGTAGATAGATGATGATTACAATCCCGATCATCAATATTAACAAATGCTTAATTAAAAAAGGGACCACATTCCCACCTGCTAATCTAAAAGCTAAATTAGAACTGGAACTGTAAGCCATTACAAGTGAATAAAGAGACAATACAACGATAATAGTCCATATGACTTTATCCCCTTTTATATATTTTTCAATAAACTTTTGCACGTTTTATAATTGAGCAACAAGGGTTTTAAAATGATAACCTCTTTCTCTAAAATTTTTATAGTTAAGGAAACTAGTACAAGCAGGCGAAAAAAGCACGATTTGACCTGGTATTGCATTGGAATGAGCTAGTTGGATAGCCTCGTTCAATTCTTTTTTATAAGCATATTTTATTTTGGATGCAAAATGGTATTTAATTTCCGTTTCAAAATGGCCATAACATATAATTTGATCTACTTTATCAATAGCTACATCCGTTACAATATCTAAGTTTCTTTTATTTTCATCGTATCCTACAATCCAGATGATATTTTCATGTAAATTTTCTAATGAAAAACAAGATGCTCCCATATCAGTAGACTTTGAATCATTAATCCATAGGACATCATTCTTTTCACGAATTACTTCTAATCGGTGTTCAATAGAAGAAAAGGAAGCTAAAGATTGTAGTCTATTTTGTACTAATAAGCTGGTTGTTTTTTCTTTAATTTTGTTCATATCATTGGATTTAAAGTGATCTGACTGCTTTTTTAAATTGATGACCTCTGTCTTCATAATTCTTAAATAGATCAAAACTTGCGCATGCAGGCGACAGTAAAACGGCATAGCCCTTTTTGGCTATTCTGTAACTAATTTGAACGGCTTGTGACGCAGACTGAGCTTCATAAATTGGAGATACAATTTCTCCAAACTCCTCCTGAATTTTATTATTCTCTTTGCCTAAGCAAATGATTCCTAACACCTTTTGTTTTACTAAACCTTTAAGGGATGAATAATCATTTCCTTTATCCACACCTCCAACTATCCAAATGGTAGGCTTTTGCATACTCTCTAATGCATACCATGTTGCATTTACATTGGTAGCCTTTGAGTCATTAATAAAATCTATACCATGAATTTTTGCTACTTTTTCTAAGCGATGCTCTACATTCTGAAAATCGCTTAAACTATCGCGAATAATCTCTTTTCTTATATCCAACACCTTAGCCGCGATTCCCGCTGCCATGGAATTGAATACATTGTGCTTACCCTGCTGGGCCAGTTGATGTATTGACATAATTGTTTGTTTTTGGTTGTTTATTTTTATTATTATGGATTCCTTTTCAAGCCAAGAATCCACACCATCTTTTTGAAATATGGATACTGGGTGAGTTTGACATTCTAAATTTCTTTTTGCTAATGCTTCTTTGATAACAGGGTCATCATAATTGTAAATGAAATGATCATTTACAGTCATATTTTGAGTTATTCTAAACTTACTGTTGACATACAGATCAAATGAATTTTCATATCTGTCTAAATGGTCAGGAGTAATATTTAGCAGCAAGGCAATATCTGCCTTAAAAGAGAACATAAAATCTAACTGAAAACTGCTTAATTCAATCACCTGGTAATCTGGAGGATCAATAGCAACGGACATGGCATAACTCTCGCCTACGTTTCCTACTGCCTTTGCACTCAAACCAGCATTATTTAATAAATGAGTAATTAATAAAGTGGTGGTGGTTTTACCGTTGCTTCCAGTTACACATATCTTTTTAGAATTGCAGTAATGATATGCAAACTCAATTTCTGAAATTATGGGAATTCCTAAAGAAGATATCTTTTGAACGAATGGGGATGAAGGTGGAATCCCAGGACTTATTATTACACTTTCAGCTTTGTCTAGTATATAATCACTGTGACCATTTTCTTCCCACTTAATATCATAGTTATTGAGTATTGATTTATATTCTAATGTGATAGAGGAAGCATCCGAAACAAATACATTTTTTCCTTTTTTTTGTGCTAAAACAGCCGCACCAACACCACTTTTACCTGCACCCAAAACAACGATATTTTCAGCACTAAACATTTACCGGATCTTCAGGGTTACAATTGAGAGAACTGCAAGTAGAATTCCTAGAATCCAGAATCTTGCTACTATTTTGGCTTCATGAACACCTTTTTTTTGATAGTGGTGGTGTATAGGAGACATTAGAAAAATTCGTCTTCCCTCGCCATATTTTTTCTTAGTATATTTAAAATAACTAACCTGTAGAATGACACTCAGGTTTTCTATCAAAAAGACACCGCAGAAAACAGGAATTAACAACTCTTTTCTAATCGCGATTGCAAAAACAGCGATAATACCACCAAGAGCTAAACTCCCCGTGTCGCCCATAAATACTTTGGCCGGGTAAGAATTATACCATAGGAAGCCAATGCATGCTCCAATAAACGAACTGATGAAAATGACCAATTCTGATGAGTTAGGAATAAAAAGAATATTTAAATAATCAGCAAATACAAGGTTTCCAGATAGATATGCAAAAATGGCTAGTGTTGTTCCAATAATAGCACTTGTGCCTGTTGCTAACCCATCTAATCCGTCAGTAATATTGGCTCCATTCGAAACTGCGGTAACAATGATAATTACCAGTGGAATGAATATAATCCAGGTATACTTTTCAAGATCTTTATTCAACCATACAAGTAACCAACTGTAATCAAACTCATTATTCTTTACAAACGGAATAGTAGTCTTAGTTGATCTCATTTCAACCCAACTCGGACCCACTTCAGAATCAGCCTCCAACTGCTGAACTGATGATTCATTTACCTTAGATTTAATCGTCACATCTTGATGGAAATAAAGTGAAGAAGCCACAATTAAGCCTACAGCAATTTGTCCAAAAACCTTAAATTTCCCTGCTAGTCCTTCTTTGTTCTTTTTGAATACTTTTATATAATCATCTACGAAACCAATAGCCCCTAACAATACTGTAGAAATCAACATCAGTTGGATATAGATATTTGATAAATCGGCAAATAAAAGTGTTGGAACCAAGATTCCAGCTAAGATGATAATGCCTCCCATTGTAGGAGTTCCCGTTTTTTCTAATTGACCATCAAGACCTAAGTCCCGAACTGTTTCTCCTACTTGTTTTTGATGTAAAAAGCGTATTAATCTACCACCGAATACAAGAGTGATAACTAATGAGGTTAAAACAGCAAGAGCTGCTTTAAATGAAATAAATTCAAACAATCCCGAACCTGGGAAATCAAAACGATTATTTAAGTATGTAAATAAATGGTATAGCATTATTTCTTTAGTTTTTTGAAAATGTGTATTGTATTTTCCATATCATCAAAGTGCAGAGATTCATTACCGATAATTTGATAGTTTTCGTGTCCCTTACCTGCAATCAAAATGACATCTCCTGCTGAGGCCATCTTACATGCCATTTCTATGGCTTCCATCCTATCAGTAACCGTAAAAACTTTTTCTTTTAAAACAGAAGGAACACCATGGTATATTTCATTTATTATTGAGTCTGGATCTTCATCCCTTGGGTTATCAGAAGTAATTAAAACCTGATCACTTAATCGTGATGCTATTTCTCCCATTAATGGTCTCTTACCTTTATCACGGTTTCCACCACAACCAAAAACAGTTATCAACTTTTCTGTTCCTTTTTTTAAGTCGAGTAATGTTTTTAGTACATTTTCTAATGCATCTGGAGTATGTGCGTAGTCTATTACAGCTGTTATTTTGTGATCAGATAAGAAATATTCAAATCTCCCCTGAGGTGCTTTGACAGAGCTTAAAATGGTAAGCAGACTTAATTCATCTTGACCTAGATATTTTCCTACAGCAAAGGCTACCAGTAAATTGTAAGCATTAAATCTACCCACCAATCTCGATGTCATTTCATGACCGTTAATTTCTAAGGTTAAACCAGAAATATCATTTTCTAAAACCTTGCTTGAAACGTTTGTATTTCCCTTTAGCCCAAAAGAAATAATCTTTGCACAGGTGTTAGCTCCCATAATTTCACCATGTTTATCGTCATAATTTATAATGGCAAAAGCATCATCGAAAAGGTTATCAAATAGTTTCTTTTTACATGATATGTATTCATCAAATGTGTTATGATAATCTAAATGATCACGTGAAATGTTTGTGAAAACAGCTATTTTAAATTTCAATCCATGAATTCTGTTTTGATCTAATGCATGAGAACTTACTTCCATAAAGACGTGAGTACATCCAGTAGAAACCATTTCATGTAATACCTCGTTTATTCTAATTGCATTTGGTGTAGTATGAGTGGACGGATAAGTTTTGTGAAGAACCCTTATGTTAATGGTGGAAATCAAACCTGTCTTGAAACCTAACAAACGAAATAAATCATATAGGATAGTGGCACAAGTCGTCTTCCCATTAGTTCCTGTTATTCCAATGAGTTGTAGTTTTTCAGATGGATTATCATAAAAATTTGATGCGATAAGTCCTAGTGCAGAAGAAGAATCTGGAACTTTGATGTAAGTAACATCCTCTTTAAGATTTTCGGGAAAGGTCTCGCATATTATAGCAGAAACTCCAGCGTTTTCAGCATTTGAAATAAAATCATGACCATCAGACTTAGAGCCAACAACTGCTACAAAAAGAGATAAATTCTGAACTTGTCTAGAATCAAATGTCAGCTTTTCTATGGCAATATTTGTATTCCCTTTAATCTCTAAAATACTTACACCGTATATAATTTCCCTTAATAACTTCATGCAAGGAAAAGTTTAATGGTTTGGCCTTTTTTAATTCTCAATCCTGCTCTTAAGGACTGTTTCCTCACGATACCAACCCCCTCAACATGCACTACTAATCCTTTTTTTTCAAGCAAATAGGCTGCATCAACCAGACCCATACCTACTACATTAGGTATTAACCCTTTCACCTCTTTTGAGTCTGTAATCTTAATGGCTTTACTACCAGTATTTGTATTTATCCAGCTTGCATTAGACAAGCTTTTGTCCTCTAATGGTATGTTCATAGATTTTGCTGCTGTGATGAAATCAGCTTTAGAACCGGGTCTAGAATAGGGATAGTATTCAGGTAATTTTATAGCTAGATCGGATTGATTAAACTCATGAGCATATACCTTATCTGCAATTTCTTTAAAAACAGTACCTGAAACGACTGAACCGAAAATATTTTTCGTAGGACCTTGGATAACAACTATACAACTGTATAGAGGATTTTTAGCGGGGAAATAACCGCAAAAAGAAGCCTGATATTTCTTTCCATAACCACTTGACCCTATTGCAATTTTTGATGTCCCTGTTTTTCCTGCTATTTTAAACCCCCGTGCCTTAATATTCTTTGCTGTACCTCTTTCAACAACACCTTCTAGTAATTCTTTTAAGTCTCCTAAGGTTTCATCCGAACATAGGGAAGAGTTTAATACAATCGGCTCGAATTCTTTTTCTAATGCAACACCTTTTTTGATGTACTTTACAAATTGAGGCTTCAATAGTACCCCTTCATTCGCAACCCCATTATAAAACGCTAGTGTTTGAAGTGGGGTCAGTTTTACTTCATATCCTATGGACATCCAAGGAAGTGAAATTCCTGTAAAAGTGGGGTCAGAAGCATCCTTTATTAATGGTGCCCCTTCTCCAAGGATATCTAGGCCTAATTTTCTATTTAATCCTAGTTGCTTTAGACCATCAACAAATTCTTGAGGTTGCTGCTTATAGTTATCGTAAATTAATTTGCTAATTACATTAGATGAAACTTCAAATGCGTTTTTTATCGTGTTTTTACCATACACTTTCCCACCATCAGTCAATGCTTTATCATAAAACTCATACCTACCAGACATGAAAACTGAATCTTCAATATTGATTTTGCCTTGTTCAAGAGCTACAAGTAGTGACGCCAGTTTAAACGTAGACCCAGGTTCTGAAGCCAATCCAACAGCATGGTTTTGAGATTCAAAATAAGTATCCGTTTTTTTATTGTATGATAGATTTGCAATTGCTTTTACAAATCCAGTACTAACCTCCATAAGTATGACACAACCCCGATCTGCTTTTTGTTCTTTTAGCTGGTGTAGCAATGCTGTTTCAGCCACATCCTGAATATTCACATCCAAACTTGTATAAATGTCAGAACCAGGTACTGGCTCAATAGAATAATTATCATCTACTGGTTTCCAATCATTTCCACGGACCTTTTCCATTAGCATTTGGCCGTTTTGTCCTTTTAAATAATCATTAAAAGCTCCTTCCAATCCAACCAAAATGGGCTTTTCATTCTCGTGATCAACAACATAGCCGATTGTCCTATTTGCTAAAAGTCCATAGGGCTTAATTCGTTGATTTGTTTTAATAATTATCCGACCTCCTCGGTACTTACCTAAATTGAAAATGGGAAACTTCTTTAATCGTTCTATCTCACTATTATTTAGGTTTCTTGCGATAAAAAAGTATCTATTACCATTTTCCCTTTGTTGTATTAGGGTTTCTTCCCATAATTGAGCAGATCTATAAGGGAAAAGTTGATGTAATGAGTCAGACAATGCACCAATACTATCTGTAAAGATTTGATCTTTAATTGTCAATAGATCCACATACACCTTAAACCTAGGAACGGAAAGTGCTAACGATGTCTTTTGCTCATTTGAAGCATAAATATTGCCTCTAGGAGCTGTGATATTTTTATATACAAATATTTGCTTTTCAGCATCTTGTATGAGTTCGGAACCCTTATAAAATTGCAGATAAAAGATTTGACCGACTACCCCACCGCCTAATAGGAGAATGATGAAATATATTACATATACTCTTGTTAAAGTTTCTCTATTCTTCATCCTCTACGTTTGAATTGATAATTACGGGAGGATCAATTGACTCGTATAACCCCCATTTTGATGTTTCCTCAGCTATTTTACTTTGTAAACTCTCCTTATCATAGAGCTCTAAAGCAGATTGCAACTCAGAATACAGCTTTTCCCCTTCTTTATTCGCCTTAGATATTGACAATACTGTATTATCAACATGATATCCGTAGGCAACGTACACCAACATAAGAAACGTGATGTATGAAAGAAAGGGTATATTGTTTAGTACAATCCCTTTTTGAAATAAATCACCAGAAAATATTTTTTTAAAAACACTCATTTACAATCTTTTTGCCATTCTTAATTTTGCGCTACGAGCTCTGGGGTTTTCATTGATTTCTACATTGGATGGAACTATTGGCTTCTTGTTCACCAATTCAAATGGTTTCAATATTTTCCCATAAAAATCTTTGGTCAACTCTCCGTCAGTATTTCCAGACTTAAAAAAATTTTTTACCATCCTATCTTCGATGGAATGGTAGGTGATGAAAGCGGCAACACCATTTGGATTCAGGCAATCAACAAGTTGATTTAACAACTCTTTCAATGCTTGCATTTCTTCATTGACCTCGATTCGAATAGATTGAAAAATTTTGGATAGATTTTTATTCAAAAACCGAGTAGGGAAGATTGGATCTAATATTTCCTGCAGATCCTTAGTTGTTTTAATCGATTTAATGCAACGGTTTTCATCGATTTTTCTAAAAATTTTTCTTGCCTCTCCTCTTTTAAACTCTCCGTAAGAAACTAATATCCTAACTAGATTTTGTTCATCATATTCATTCACCACTTGAAAGGCAGTGGTAGACGAATTTACATTCATTCTCATATCTAATTCTCCATTAAAACGGTAGGAGAACCCCCTTTCCGGAGTGTCAAATTGATATGATGAAACACCCAAATCTGCTAGAATCCCATCTACTTTATGGATTCCTCTTGAGAGAAGAACATTTTGAACATATTTAAAATTCTGTCTTACAAGTGTAAACCTGGCATCGTCTATATCATTACGAAATGCATCTTCATCTTGATCAAATGCGATCAACTGCCCATCTTTAATTTTATTTAATATAGCCTTCGAATGACCACCTCCACCGAATGTTAAATCGATGTATAATCCATTTTCTTTGGTTATTAGAGCATCAGTAGCAACATGTAAAAGAACTGGTATATGATATGGACTATTCTCCATCAGAAGAATCACCCATAA
This sequence comes from uncultured Bacteroidota bacterium, assembly GCA_902536695.1. Taxonomy (GTDB): domain Bacteria; phylum Bacteroidota; class Bacteroidia; order Flavobacteriales_D; family Parvicellaceae. The sequence goes on from CACAYQ010000010.1 coordinate 33,359, forward strand.
CATCCTGTGCTAGTTGATCAAATCCTTCCCAGTCTTCTTTCATTATTTCGTCATACCTCTGTTTATCCCACAATTCCCATAAATCTACATTAGCCACAAGAACTACCTCTTTTCTTAATGAAGCCCAAGCAGATAAACCTTTTGGAATCAAAATTCTTCCACTTCCGTCAACCATGACCTTGGTAGCTCCTTTTTGAAACATTCTTGCGAATTTTCTATCCTTTGGCTTAAAGCGATTGAGTT
>CACAYQ010000011.1 GCA_902536695.1 uncultured Bacteroidota bacterium
TTTAATTTGGGTTGGTCTGTAACTGTAATTGAGTCTTTTTCCTCCCATTCTATTTCAAATTCTGGATCTTTTTTAACTTCTTTAACTTCTTCCCCTTTTATTATTTTTTTAACGATTTCTATTTCTTGTTCCACCTTTTCAGCTCTCTGCATTTTCATCTTTTCGCGATCGAATCTATAATTTAGGTCATCTATATGCCCTGTAATGCGCAGAAATAGTTCTTTTATCTCCTCTTTTTCTTCAAGGTAATCTTCCTTTTCTTTTTTATTTCTCTTTTTAATTTCTTTCCAATTAAAACTCATATAGTAATCAACAGAATCTGAAATAGTTTGAGTTCCTTTTAAGTTTAAATTTAACATGTTATTTTCAAGATAGGTAGGAGATATATTTAATTTCCCATCTTTAAAAGACATGTTATTCCTAAAGGATTTAAATATGATTTTTTTAGATTTCTGTTTGTAATATGGGATATCCACAATATTTCTAGTAATCATACTTTCGTCAAAATAATCAACTATTTCCGCAATATAGTTGTAGTCAATAAGTTTTACATGCTGAAATGAATTGTCTGAATTAAATGTAAGTGATTTTAAATCAAAAGATCTAGAGGGATTTATGAAAAAAGAGGCTTTGAAAGCAGATGAAATTTCTCCTTTGATTTGATTGCTATTTATGTAGGTTTGCTCAAAATCATCAAACTCATACAGCAATTTATCAACAGATATTCTATTGAGTTCCCCCTTAGTGAGTATTGAATAACCATCATCAAGATTGTTGATTTTTATGTTCTCAAAATAATAATCACCACCCTGTCCTTTTGCCTTAACATAATGTAAATCAATTTGTTCCTTGAGCTCCAGATGTTGAATTTCTACATCATGAAACAAGGCTTGATTAAAATGTAACATATTAACATCTAGTTTGAGTTTATTAATTTGAATCTTAACAAAAGAAGTAGTGTCTTCAGATGCATCAAACTTGTTAAAAAAATCTGACCAAATTGAAGTAGTGAACATGTCAAAATTCATTTTACCACCTACTGATATAGTTTGTGATTTTTCAAGAAATACATCCATCCAATTTGGTATATTGGTATTGAAGTCAAATAAATCAGTTTGATATTTAAACCTATTCCCTCTAATTTTCATATCAGTATTAGAAAATGTAAAATGTAATTCATCAAAATCTATGTCTATTTGTTTTGTGGTATATGAAGCTTTACCATCTAAAATAGAAACATTTCCATTTAGATCTTTGATTCTGTAATTTTCGTCCATTTTTTGAGCCTTAAGTTGAACATCAAAAGTGGAATTACCCACTAGTTTAGTTGCTGTAGAATTAATAAAAAAAGCTATTTTATCAAGTGATATATTCCCTGTTAAATTGGAGGATATGAGAGGATTATGAAATCCGTTTATGGAAAAATCACCTTTTATATAATGTTCTTTCAGCTTAGTTGAAAAAGATTGGACAACTAATCTTTTACTGACATTACTAAAGCTTCCGTTCAAATTAATATCACTCAACTCCACTTTACTTTGCCTGTCTAATAGAGCCCCATTTTGAACACTAAAATCAGATGTGAAAGCTAAAGAAGATTTCTCGGACAGTTTTCCATCTAGCTGACCCTCAAAAACAAGAACTCCTTTTGATTTATACCGATTTAAAACGTATAGGTAGTCTAAGGGGAAAACACTAAATATTTCTTCTAATTTGATATTGTCCCCCTTTATATTTAGGGATAAATCGTCATTTTCAGCTGAATTAAATTCCCCCAATACATCAAAATGCATAGCTTCAATATTTAACTTTCCCTTCTTTATTTTTAAATTAAATGGATTATTATTTACTTCTAAAATTAAGTCAAGATTGGCATTTTTTTGAGCTATAAAATTTACGTCTTCAATCTGGAATCGATTTACTTTAAAATCAATATTGGTTTCTATATCGTAATTAGTGCTGGTAAATTCTCCAAAGAGTAAAGCATTAGAAATATCAAATGAAAAGTGTTGTTTTAACAGCTTATTTGAGTAATCAAATTGGATATCATCTAGTGAAACTTCTTCAAGTTGAAATTGAAATTTACTGCTATCACTATTGTTTTTATTTTCAAAAATACTGTAATTATTTATGCCAAATTCATTTATTTTTAATCTGCAAAACCCGTCATTTAGGATCACTTTTCTAACGTTATAATTTCGCTTTAACATATCTAAAGCATTGAAATTCAAGCTCAATTCCTCCGCAAAAACCAATGTGTCATTGTCACTCTTTATATCTTTTAAATAAAACTCCTCAAGCTTTAAAGAAATCATAGGGAATTGGGAAAATGCACTTACTGAAATTTCATTTACATAAATTGGTGTCTGCAAGTGTTCATTTAATTTGATTAACGCCAATTCTTTCAATTGATCACTATAGAATTTTGTAATTACTATGGATGCTCCAAACAATAAGAGTAATAGAAATGCAATAAAAACAACAAGATATTTGATAACTCTTAACATATTTACCCTAAAACTAACCTAGTATTTAATAAATTTTTTCATTTTACTTTCTATATCGCTACTCAGCTCAACAAAATAGGTGCCAGATTTTAGATGTGAAATGTTAAGGTGTTGGTAATTTTGGATATTTCCACTTTGAATTTTAATACCCAAAGAACTGAAGATGCAAAAATCATAACTTGTGGATCTTCCTTCATTTGAAACTAAAGCCAAGTAATTGGAAGAAGGGTTGGGAAATATGATATAATCTAACGAGTTGTGGTTAGTAATTAAATTACCATTATTAATACAATACAAATAGGACCTATACGTTTTAAAGTATCTTCTCATTTTTTGTGTTTGTTGTTGAGAAAAATAATTTCGGCACTCTTTTCTAGAAAATGACATTATATTACTAGGGTCGGGACTATAATACTCGCCATATGGGTCTTGCTCAATTCCAGTGTATTGACAATTGGCATTAACAAGAGAAGATAAGTTTGGGTCAGCTGGAGTATCACAAAAGCCATCTCCTAGACTATTACAACCAATTCTGGCCACTGCTTCAATACCATTTGTGGTATCATGTGTATGTAGTAAGGAAAAATAATGTCCAATTTCATGAGCCAGGGTAGATCCGTTCGAAGCGCACTGATTTGCAATTAAAACTCGATTTCGTTCACCAGTCAAATAGGTATATCCACAAAGCGATATAGTTTGACCATCAGACTCTTTAAATAAAAAAGGCACAAAATATAGATTTAAAATATTAGGGAAATCAATTATATCGCAGATGGTTTCATCGTTTGACTGTTCAAATTCGGAGTAGTCATCGCTGTATATATAATTAATCGAATTGCAATTCGAAAAATACATACCAGCTGCAGCATAGTATTGATTTACACGCTCAATTTCATTCAAAATTATCATGGAATCCAATGTGCCTGTAGAATCACTATATCCGACTAAATGAATTTGTATAGGCACAACCGAATCTAAAAACGAATTTTTGGGTACATGATTTGACAATATACTGCAAATGGAATTTATTGTCCTTCTATCTATCACAGTGCCACACTTGTCTGTATGTTGTGATAAAATAACTTGAGGCTCAATAAATATGATAGCTAGAAAAACTAAAAATATCTTTCCCCAAGTGATGTTTTGCATTTTTAAATTAAGGCTCAATTTGATCTAAGTTTTTTCTAAGTAAAAGGATGTCCTTGAGGTATTTTTCTTTTAACGTATCTGGAATTGGATCTTTACTAGGTATATTCATCTTTAATGGATTAACTGGTTTTCCACCAATATATACTCTGTAATCAAGGTGGGGGCCTGTACTTAAACCCGTACTTCCAACTTCGGCAATCTTTTCTCCTTGTTCTACATAAACCCCTTTTTTAATTCCCTTTTCAAATTTATTCAAGTGTAGGTATTTAGTAACCACATCACCGAATGTATGTTTGATTTTTATCATATATCCTGCTCCTCTTGACCAACCCGCGAAAATCACTTTTCCGTCTCCTGTAGAAACGACATCAGTTCCTGTTGGGGCAGCATAATCTACCCCAAAATGAGGGCGATATATTTTCTTTATTGGATGTAATCTACGGTGAGAAAATTTGGAAGATATTCGTACATATTCAAGTGGAGCTGAAAGTAATGCTCTTTGCATGCTCTCGCCTTTCTCATCATAATAGTGTTCGATTTTTTCATGTGGAGAGCCATAACGAAAGGCATACAAGTTTCTTCCTTTATGATTAAACAACATAGCTTTGATATTACCCACACCTACAAACTGATCGTCAACGTACTTGGCTTCATATATGATTTTATAAGAATCATTGGTTTGAATATCAAAAAAATCAATTGTCCAAGCATATAAATTAGCTACATCTGAAACAAGTGCCGGAGTTAAATTATTACTAATGAAAGATTCCCACAAACTATATTTTATGACCCCTGCTGATTCTTTTAACTTAATAGTTATGGGTTTGTTTTCCACATATAGATAAATAGAATCTAAAAAGTTCATCACCACTAACTCTGTTAGCGAGTGTTGGTAAATAAGCTTAGCACTTTTTAAACTGTCTTTAGTTCTTAAGATATAGTATTTATCTCCTGGATAAATTCTTCTTATATCATAAACTTCCCTAAAAGAAGTGCTCAGTTTATTTATCGCACTGTAGGAAATATCCATCCGTTGTAATATTTCACCAAAACTTTCTCCATTTTGTACCACACTGCTGTCAAAGACATAATTTTCTTCACTAAAACCGTGAATTTTGTTGTAAATAGTTTTAGGTACAATAGTTTCTAATTCTTCCTTAATGACATCTTTTTTTTGCTCACTACACGATATGAAAAAAATAAAAAATAAAGGGAAAGTGTATTTAATTGCTTGTTTTGTCGTCTCCATCGGTCTACAATAATAAAGTTGAAGACTTAAAACTCTACTGCTTTTGAAATTAAATTTTTCACAGAGAAATGTTCCTTAAATCAGTAAAAATTAGAGGGGTGAATTAATTTAATATGTTGCTTTGAAAGATTAGGGTTAAAAAACACAATCCCCATACTAAATAAATCTAATGTAAGCGTTGGTTTTTCATGATTTATTATCGCTGCCCAAGCGTTATGCATTTCTTTGGACCAGTAAATGTCATCAAAAACGAATACATCATTTTCACTCACTTTTTCGACAGCCCAGTTGAAATAGGATAATGTGGCTTTTTCGGTGTGATTTCCATCAAAATAGATAAAATTAAAATGCCAATGTTTTGCTTTTTCAATTAAATCACTGAAGGAAGAATTAATGATTTTTACATTTTTTATCCCAAGTGATTTAATGGTGATACTCGCAATTTTACACTTTTGCTTGTCTGCTTCTACACTTAGAACCTCATTTTTTTTTCTAGCGTTAGCCAAGTAAGCTGTTGTGAAGCCCAACGATGTTCCCATCTCAAGAACTTTTTCAGGTTTAAAATAGTTCACCATCTTAAATAATAATTTTGCCTTTTTAGGGCTAGATTGCTCCTGTTTTAAAACCTGATTTATTTGGATTACATTTTTATTACCATAAGAAGACCCAGCACCTAAGTCTGATTTTTTAATGGTTTTTTTATCCTGACTTACCTTTTTTCTCACCAACTCTATTGCAGGAAAACAATAAAAAATACCTCCATGGTCTAAAACATCTTGAATAAAATGATGTAAAAATGGAGAATGGATACTGTATTTAGAAGTGCCACTTATGAGAAACTTTATGTACGATTTAATTTTAAATAGCATGTGATAAAATCGTCTTGCAGTTTCAAATATGTGAATTTATACCATACAAAGTTTTAGATTTGCATCCATGAGTGAAAAAACAACAGAAAATGAAATGTCATTTTTGGGGCACCTCGAAGAATTAAGATGGCGATTAGTAAGGTCTGTAATTGTTATTCTCATCATTGCAGTTGTACTGTTTTACTTCACTGATCCTATTGTTAAATTGGTTTATCTCAATATGTCCAAAACCAATTTTCCTACTTATCAATTTTTTTGTTTTCTTTCTGAAAAATTACATATTGATGATTTGTTGTGTGCTGATGATATTCCAATTCAAATCCAATCTATTGAAATGACAAAACAATTTACAACCAATATGTATTTTGCACTTATTGGTGGTTTTATTGTATCATTTCCTTTCACGTTTTATCAAATTTGGTCATTCATTAAACCTGGGCTAAAAACAAAGGAAGTCAAAGCTACAAGATGGATAGTTTTTAATGCAAGTTTTCTTTTTTTCTTAGGCGTTTTATTTGGTTACTATTTGATAAGTCCACTTTGCGTACAATTTTTTGGTGGTTATAAACTTACTGATGAAATACAAAACAACTTCACCATCAGTTCGTACATGTCTATGATTACTACTTCTACTTTTTTAACAGGAATATTTTTTGAACTTCCAGTCATAATGTACTTATTAGCTAAAATTGGAATATTAGGCTCAGCTATCTTAAAAAAATACAGACGACACTCACTAGTGGTAATACTGATACTTTCTGCCATCATTACGCCCCCCGATGTAGTGAGCCAATTATTAGTTACTATTCCTGTTTATTCTTTATACGAAATAGGTGTTTTAGTCGTTAAAAGGGTTGAAAAAAGAAATAAAGAGAGCTGAAAAAGTCATGGAATTAAAGGCTGATAAAATAAATAAAACGTATAAAGGAAGAAAAGTAGTAAAGGATGTTTCTTTAACTCTTAAAAAAGGAGAAATAGTGGGCCTGCTAGGCCCGAACGGGGCAGGTAAAACCACTTCTTTTTACATGATTGTAGGATTAATTAAACCTGATACTGGAAATGTGTTTCTACATCAAAATAACATTACTAAAGTCCCTATGTATAAACGTTCTAAAATGGGTATAGGTTATCTTCCCCAAGAAGTTTCTGTATTTAGAAAGTTGTCTGTTGAGGACAACATAAAAGCCATTTTAGAAATGTCTTCTCTTTCTAAAAAAGAACAAAAAATAAAGCTTGAATCTTTGATTGAAGAATTTGGCCTTGGACAAGTAAGAAAAACCATGGGAATTAAATTATCAGGAGGTGAAAAAAGAAGAACAGAAATTGCTCGCTGTTTAGCAAATGAGCCTGATTTTATCCTTTTAGATGAACCTTTTGCGGGTGTAGATCCAATTGCTGTTGAAGATATTCAACGAATAGTACTTAAATTAAGAGAGAAAAAAATAGGCATTTTAATTACTGATCACAACGTACAAGAAACCCTATCCATTGTAGATAGAGCTTACCTATTATTTGAAGGTGCCATATTGAAATCGGGTTCTGCAGAAGAACTAGCAGCAGATGAACAAGTTAGAAAAGTGTACTTGGGTCAAAATTTTAAGCTGCAAAAAAAAAGTAATCAGCATTTAACTTGATTACACTTTTAAATATTGAAACTTCCACTACAACCTGTTCGGCAAGTATTTCGATTAACGGTGAACTAATCGATGAAAAAATCATTCTAAGTGATAAATACGTTCACGGAGAACAATTGCATATACTGATTCAAAGCCTACTTAAAAAAAATGATATTTCATTTACGAATTTAGATGGTGTTTGTATAGCATCAGGACCAGGTTCATTCACAGGACTACGGATTGGAGTTTCTGCCGCTAAGGGAATTGCATTTGCTATAAATAAGCCATTAATATCTGTTGACACCATACAGGTTATGATGGAAAATTATGAAATATCAAATAAAGAATCCAATAGTATTTACTTTCCAATGATTGATGCTAGGAGAGATGAAGTGTATACTGCAGGTTATAATGCAAAAAAAGAAATCGTATATCCATTAGATGCTAAAATTGTAGATCAATCGTTTTTAGATTCCCTTAGTCAATTTGAATATGTATACTTTATTGGAAGTGGTGCAAGAAAATTTCTGGATAAAACATTGGAGGGTCCTCAAATCAATCCCGTTGAGATAAACTTTTCTCGAGGAATGACCAAAATGACATATGCCAAATTTATAAGTAAGGATTTTGAAGATGTAGCCTATTTTGTTCCACTATATTTAAAAGATTTTAAACCATTTTAAAAAAAGTCGTTGTATTTACGTTTCCAATTAAATTATTACAGATATTTGTTTTGTATTATTAATGTATGGATCTTTTATACAAAGAAGCGTCAGAAAACACCCCTTTGGTCTCATTTAATTTTAAAAAGGGTTTATTTATTCTAGAAGGTCAATGTACTTTAGACGAACCAGAGTCTTTTTTTACTTCAATTGAAAATCACGTCAGAGACTACACCAAGCAGCCTGCTGAATGTACTATACTTACGCTAAACTTAAGTGCAATAAATATTTCTTCTTCAAAATTCCTTTTAAACATCGTGGTTTTATTAGATGAGTTATACCAGCTCAATAAAGATGTTAAAATAAGGTGGGTATATAATAACGATGAAGATGGAAATTATGAGCTTGGAAATGATTATGCGGATATGGTCTCAGTTCCTTTCGAATTTATTGAAACTGTACAAAATTTTATGACCACCATATAAAACCTTTACTATGATTTCTTTTTCTTCTTTAAAACAGATTAGCTGTTTGTGTTTAACGTGTTTACTGCTTATTCAATGTGAAAATAATGCTAAAAAAACGGAAGGCAATATTCCAGCAGTTCAGTCAAATACAACCAGTTCCATAAAAATTGCATATGTAAATAGTGACACGGTTTCAAAATATTATGATTTTGCGGCATTAATCCAAACCAAGTTACTCAATAAAAGAAGTTCAGCTGAAAATCAATTAAAAGATAAAATGAGCAGCTATCAAAAATTAAGAGCCGATTTTGAAAAAGCAGCACCCATAATGGGGGAAAGAGAAAAAATGGAAAAAGCTCAAAACATTATGACTTTAGAACAAGAAATCATGAGAGTAGAACAAGACTTGACAGATCAACTTGCTCAAGAAGAGCTTCTTTTAACAGAAAGCTATATTTTAAAGACCAATGAATACATGCAAATTATTGGAAAAGAACTTGGATATGATTTTGTATTAAGTTTTAGAATCGGAGGTCCAATGCTGTATGCCGACTCTAGCCATGATATTACAGAGGAAGTAATTCAACTACTTAATAAAAGATATAATTCTTCGTTAGCAGAATGACCAATTATAAATTTTTATTTAAATTATAAAAGTTTATATCTAAAACCCCTGTGAAAATTCTTCATTTTATTGAAAAACACCAGAATGCCATTGCTGCTACATTAATGATTCATGTGTTTATTTTTGTATGGCTAAATATGCAGCATATATCATTTTACACTATTAAACCAAAAGAAAAGGTTGTGGCTACCTTAGATTTTACTTTAGATCAACTTAGAGAAATGGAAACTAAAGAAGAGGAATCAGATGGTGAAAATGCACTAGATCTCACCAACGTCACATCCAACTTTTCTTCAGACAAGCCTACTAACAAATCACTACAAGCAGAAAAAATTGAGCAAGAAGTCTTAAATGAACTAACTCAATTCGAAAATGAGACCTTTAACTTTTTATCTAAGGACAATCCCACTTTGAAACAAAGTTTAATTCCAGACGAAAATCAAGATAATGTGGTTAAAAGCAAATCTGTTGAAAAAACAAATGAAGCCATCGCAAAGTATTTTGTGGAAGGCCGTTATACCCTCATTCAAAATGTTCCATCTTACTTATGCAATTCATCAGGAATTGTTAGACTTATCATAAGAGTCAATCAAAAGGGAATAGTTACAGATTGTAAGGTAGATGATACTAAAACAACAACACAAAATGAGTGCCTAATATCAAATGCTCTAAAATACACCAGAAGCTGGAAGTTTAATTCCGACTTTAAATCAGGTAATAGAATGGACGGGTGGGTAGAATTTATTTATTTATCACAATAAAGATGTTAAAACTATACCGAGAGTTAAAACTTAAGTATCTATTTGGATTTATAATGGGTTTTTCCATTGTTCAAACTTCAAACAGTCAAATCAAGGAAAATGGGCTAATTAAACAAGAAAAAATAATTACCTATTGGAATGAGGACAAAGATATCATCAGAAGTATTGGCCAATACCATACTGAGGGATTTTCAGCAGTAGGAGAAAAAATTGGAAAATGGGTGTTTTATTATCCAACAGGAAAAGTGAGGGAGGTAAGTCACTTTTTTCTTGGACAATTACATGGTTCGTATCAATCATTTTATGAAAACGGAAAATTAAAATTTGATGGCTTTTTCTTTTTGGGCAAACCCGACTCCACATTTAAATCATACTATGGAAATGGTGTTTTGTCTGAGAAGGGCTCTTATGAAGTGAGCCCAAAAATTAATTATTATGACACCGTAAACTTACTATTCCTGAAAAATAAGCCTAGTTTATATGAATCACGTAAAATCAACAAGTGGGAATATTTCTACCACAATGGAAAGCCCATGGAAAAAACACTGTTTAAAACAGGAGATACTACAGAACTTATTCTACAATTTTTTGACACATCTGGAATAGCACTTATAACTAATGGTAAAGGCACAAGGAAAACATACTTTGCGGATGGAAAACTAAGAAGTTTGGCGGAATATAAGTCAGGTCTGAAGCATGGAGAATTCACCTTACTAAAACCGAATGGACAACTTAGAAAAACTGGGTTTTATAAAAATGGCCTTATGGACAGTACCTGGCAAGAAACATTTATAATTATTGACACCACTTATCAAATTACTCAATTTAAGGATGGTTTGAAAAGTGGGAAATTCAAAGAATTTTACCCTGAAGGAAATATAAGCATGAAGGGAGAATTCAAAGACAACTTTAAAGACGGATACTGGGAATATTACTATGTAAATGGAAAATTTGACATGAAAGGTGGGTTTAAAAAAGATGTACAAGATGGATATTGGGAATATTTTTACCCGAGTGGTCAAATGTACTATGAAGGCGCTTTTGTTAACGGGCAAAAAAATAAGGATTGGAAGTTTTACTACAATGATGGAAAAATTTGGAAAGAAGGTAGCTATCAATTTGATCAAAAAAATGGGAACTGGACAACCTATTTTGAATCTGGGCAAAAAGCAATGGAAGGTAAATTTAAAAATGATAAAGAAGATGGGATTTGGAAATCTTGGTACGAAAATGGACAGCTAAAAGATAAAGGCTATTTTTCCGAGGGGAGGATGAATTACCACTGGGATGGATATTATAAAAATGGACAATTAAAATATTCTGGTGATTATGAAAACGATCATAAAAACAATAAATGGTCGTTTTGGGACCCTAATGGAAAATTAATTGAAATTAGACATTACAAGGTCATTGATTATAAAAATGAAATTGTAGTAGGAGCCCCAAGAGTATTAAAACGATCTGTTCATCATGGTAAATGGGTTAAATATGATGAGGTGGATGGGAGTGTGAAAAGTGAAGAAAATTATGCTGACGGTAAATTAAATGGGGTATCAAAATTTTATCATCCGGGTGGTGTAATCACACATAGAAGTATAAATTATAAAAATGGTCTATTGGACGGTAAAAGTGAATTTTTTGGTAGAAAAGGTAATAAAATTGGGGAAACTAATTACAAAGAAAACAAGAAACATGGTGACATGATGTTATTCAGTAAAAAGGGAAAACTTATTTATCACGTGATATATAAAGAAGGGGTTAAAGCTAGAGATGTGATTAAAAAAGTATCCTACAAATACTTTTCATCAAAAAATAAAAAATAACTATTTTGCTTAAAATTAATTTAATGAAGTATAGTATTAAACACATCTGTTCTTTTGTTTTTTTAACCCTAATAGGGATTTCTTATTCCCCATTTGAATTACTCGGGCAAACGGAAAAAAACGCTACGGTGAGAGGGATTATTTATGATGGAGAAGAAGCTGGAGAGCCGTTAATTGGCGGTAACGTCATTTTGAATAATGGCGATGGTGCAGCTACTGATTTCAATGGTGCATACAGTTTTAATACCAAACCCGGTTCCTACACCATTACGGTTAAATATATTGGTTACCAAACCCAAACAAAGAATATTCAATTATCAGACGGAGAAACTAAAGAATTTAGTCTAACCTTAATGCCTGAGTCTAATCAATTAGATGATGTGGTCATTTCAGCTAGCAAATATGAACAGAAATTAGGTGATGTTCCCGTTTCTATGGCCGTGATAAAACCCGCTTTAATCGAAAATAAAGCTACACGAGATGCTCAAGCCATAGTAGAGCAAGTACCAGGCGTTCAAATCAATGAAAATCAAGTTAGCATCAGAGGCGGTAGTGGCTGGAGTTATGGAGCTGGGAGCAGAGTCTTAGTCATGGTAGACGGAATGCCTATGTTAGCAGGGGATGCTAACGACATAAAATGGTCAGCTATTCCTCTTGAAAATATCTCTCAAATAGAAATTTTAAAAGGAGCGTCATCAGTTCTTTATGGATCTTCTGCACTGAACGGAGTAATTAATATTAGAACACAATATCCAAAAGATAAACCTGTGACCAAAGTGAATATATCTAATGGCTTTTATAACAATGGGTATGCATCCAGAATGGGCACCTCTTTAATTTCTGGTGACTCGGTTTTAGATCAAAGGAGTGATCAAACATGGTGGGATAGCCCAAGAGGATATGTTCAGGGAAATTTTACTCATTTAAGAAAGTTATCAGAAAACGATGAATTAGTCATTGGCGGTTTTTTCATGAAGGATCAAGGATACCGTTTCGGAGAAAATGATCAAAGAGCTAGAATTAATGGAGGGTGGAAGCATTTTTCAAAAAAAATAAATGGTCTTTCTTACGGTTTAAATTTGAATAACAATTTTAATAATAGTACCATATTCTTCATATGGGCTGGAGCTGACAGCGTACTTCATGCACTTGGAGGTGTAGATACAGCAACCACTACGATGAGTACGTCTTCCTCTTCAAGAATCATGATTGACCCTTACATTTCCTATGTAAACGAAAATGGGAAAGAACATCATCTAAAAACTCGATTCTTTAGAACAGACAATCAAAATAATACCAATCAGGCAGCTACTTCAAATTACTATTTTGGTGAATATCAGTTTCAACAACGATTTGAAAACAAGTTCACCATAACTAGTGGAGCTATGTCTTCTTATACAGATGTTATTTCAGAATTATATGGAAACCACACTTCTACGAATTTAGCTGCGTATTTCCAAGGTGACAAAAAATGGGAAAAATTTAATCTGACTGCTGGAATGAGGTTAGAATATTTTAAAATTGACAGTGTTCAATCTGAAGGAAAATTATTTAATAAAGATTTGAATATACCCTTTCAGCCCGTATTCAGAATTGGATCAACATATCAACCTGCAGAATATACTTTCATAAGAGCTTCTTATGGGCAAGGCTATCGATTTCCCTCTATTGCTGAAAAATACATCTCCACATTTGTAGGAGGACTCAATATTTTCCCAAACAATAACATTCAACCAGAATATGGGTGGAGTGCAGAAGTTGGCCTTAAGCAAGGGTTCAAAATAAACAACTTCAAGGGCTATATAGATTTGTCAGGGTTCGTAACAAGATACCAAGATATGATTGAATTTATGTTTGGTTTTTATAATACTGACGGTTCGGATTTAACACTTTTGGAATTATACCAACTCATTGGGGGTGATCTAAATCAATTAACAAACTATTTAGGGGCAAGAAGTACTAACATTCAAAATGCAAATATTCCTGGAATGGAATTAAGCATTGTCGGACAAGGTAATTTTACAGAAAACCTATCTTTTACCACATTAGCAGGATACACTTTTATTCATCCAACACCTATTGATGCAGACTCAGCATACCTGACCACATTTAGTGACCCAGATATAGAAAATCCTGAGAATACCATCTTGAAATACAGAAATAGACATATGCTGAAAATTGATTTTCAATTGGATTATAAAAAATGGGCTATAGGACTGAGCACACGTTACACGAGTTTAATGGAAAATGTAGATGATGTATTTATGCAACCTATAGTACAAAATACTGAGATATTACCTGGTTACGGAGATTACAGAAATGCTAGGATGACAGGAGACCTTGTGTTTGACTGCCGATTAGCATATAATTTCAATAATAAATACAAGCTATCTATTTTGGCTAATAATTTACTCAATAAAGAATATTCCAATAGACCCGGAAATGTAATGCCTCCAAGAACATTGCTATGGCAGTTTTCAGCCAATTTTTAATCCATTATTTTCTCTACAATTTCATAGACCAATTCTCCTTCAAAACCTTTGGTATTTAACGCATTACATATCTTTTGTTTTGCCCGAAAATGATCATCAGTGCTAATTTGCGCTTTCTTTTTTAAAGCTAACTCCTTTATTAATGCTTGATAAGCATCATCCTCTATTAGGCTTAAAGCGTTTTCAATTAAAGATTCCTCAATGCCTTTAATCAATAACTGTTGTTTAATCTTTAGTTTTCCCCACTTGTAAAAATTAAATCGATCATTTGTAAATGCTTTGGCATATCGGTTATGGTCAATGTACTTATCCTTTTTTAACCTATTAATTAACTTGTGTTTTTCCGATAATTTAAGTTGATATTTTTGCAAGCCAATCATGACTTCTCTTGCAGATAATTCCTTTTTAGAACACCTATTGGAAAAATAGGTATACGCTTTATTAAAATGTTCAGCGGACATTATTTTGTAAGAACCCAAGAAGACATCTTTTCTACTTTTTTTATTTCTAATTGGGCTAGAATTGCGTCTTCTTTTAAATCATAAGTTGCTAAAGCAACTCTGTGTAGGTTTTTATGTACATCTAATTTGTAAGCCTTATAACCCTTTTTATTTAGTTTCTTAATCAGTCTTGAAGAGTTTTTTTGATTACCAAAACACCCTACAATAACATGGTATTTTGGGGTGGTAGTTTCTGCAGTTTCATGTGTAGGCTTTTCGTTAATTATTAACGGATTTCCAGAGGGGTCAGCAGTATTTTCAATCACTTCTGTATCTATAATCTTATTATTCGGTGTAGCGGTAGCCTTATTGGATATTTCTACATCATTAGGATTGAGTTGATTACGTGAATCTGCGCTTTTCACATCCTTAGAATACGTAAAAGGGTTCAAATCAGAATAACTGAAATTTGATGGGTTATTGAACAAGTCTGTTTTTAATGGAATCCAAGCTGAGTAAAATAATAAAGGAACTATAGCTGCTGCCACCCACCATTTCCTATTATTTGATTCTATTTTATGGTTAATGTCAAAAACTTTAGTCGGATCTTTTACTTGTGATTCTGCAGATTTAAATTCATTAACGTTTATGGGAGGTAACCCATATGAAGAACCTAAAAAATTAGCTGACTTCTGTTTAAATAACAATGCATTGTTTTCATAAAACAAAGTGCCAAGGTTGATAAACTGAAATGTTTTATTCTCTTTTAATTGATTTTTAACATTCAACACGAAATCAGCAATAATTTGAGTAGCCTTAGTGAAAGAAACGTCTTGATCCTGTGCTATTTGATTAGTAAGTAGACCATCATTATTCTTTAGATTAATATTAAATAATATTTGTTTTGAAGGTGGAGAATAGAATCCAGTAACACTATCTAAAGTGGCTGGTTTATATTGCGCAACAAATCCTCCAAAATCAGGAATAATTACACAGTCATGCTGATGTAATAACTGAACTATGTATTTGGTAAGTTGAACCACTATTTCAAAAATAACAAAATATCATGAATTATAGTTCATATCCAGCGTCTTCTAAATGTCTTTGAAATATTTTTGAATTAATCTTGCTTTGCGGTTGCCCACACTTTTTTGCAATTCATTTATGCTTGATTTTTTAATAGCTTCAATAGAACCAAATTGTTTCAATAGATGAATAGCTGTTTTTTCTCCAATTCCATCTATTTGAAATAACTCCGTATGTAAGGTTCCTTTCAATCGTCTTTTTCTGTGATGAGTAATTCCAAAACGATGCGCCTCGTTTCTCATATGTTGAATAATTTTTAAAGAGGTTGATTTTTTATCCAAGTATAAGGGCAGTTGATCATTTGGAAAATATATTTCCTCAAGCTTTTTGGCTATACCAATAATACTAATCCTATTTTCTAAGCCCAATTCACGAAGGCTTTTAAGAGCACTTGACAATTGCCCCTTTCCGCCATCCACTATAACTAGTTGTGGCAACGAAGCTCCTTCATTTAATAATCTTCTGTATCTTCTATAAATTACTTCCTCCATTGAAGCAAAATCATTTGGCCCCTCAACAGTTTTAATATTAAAATGCCTGTATTCTTTTTTAGCGGGTTTAGCACTTTTAAAAACTACACACGCAGCAACAGGATAACTTCCTTGGAAATTTGAATTGTCAAAACATTCCATGTGTAAGGGAACCTCACTAAGCCTTAAATCAGACTTTAATTGATTTAAAATGTAATTTATTTTCACATCAGGATCTTTTAAATGCTCTGCTTTAAGTAATTCATTTTTCTTAGCAATTGCATTTTTCTTAGAGAGTAAGAGTAAGTTTCGCTTATCACCTCGTTGTGGAATATGAATTTTAAATGCCGCTTCAATGGGAATAGGAATAGGTAAAACAAGTTCTTTTATCTCATTGAAAATTTCGGTTAAATTATTGCCTAAGGCATGAGATAAGACTCGTTCATCATCCTCGTCCATGGTAGTTTGTACTATGGTTGTTTTGCTTTTAATAATGGTTCCTTGCATTACTAATAAAGCATTGATATAGGCATACTTTGAATCCTTGGTGTAATTCATAACTCCTAATGAAGTGATGTTAGTATCCACTACCGTAGATTTATATTGAAATTTTTGAAGGTATTTTATCTTAGATTTTACCTCATTAGCTTCCTCAAATTGATAGACACTTGCATGGCTTTCCATTTCTTTTTTCAATTCTCTCAAGACCTTGCTAAACTCGCCATTGAGAGCCGCTTTTACATGTTGTATGCGCTCATTGTAGGAGCTTACCGTTACTTTTCCTTGACAACATCCTTTGCAATTTCCAATGTAAAAATCAACCGCTGTATTGAATTCTCCCTTCTCAATTTTTTCTTTAGTTAATACATGATTACAAGACCTTATTTCAAAACATTTTTTAGCCATTTCGATGACTGTTTTAACCATTTTTACTGATGGGTATGGTCCAAAGTAAGCAGATCCATCTTTTATTTTTTTTCGAGTATAAAAAATACGTGGAAATAATTCATTTTTTATGCAAATCCAAGGATATGTTTTATCATCTTTTAATTGGATATTATATTTTGGTTGGTACTCTTTGATTAGCTTGTTTTCTAACAACAAGGCATCAATCTCTGAATCCAGGTGTATGGTTTTGATTTTAGCCACCTTTCCAACCATCGCCTTGGTTTTACCATTTTCGAATTTCTTTTTATTGAAATAGGAGGCTACCCTGTTTTTTAGCTTTTTAGCTTTACCTACATATAATAGCTTTTCATCAACATCGTAGAATTGATAAACACCTGGCAGGTTATCAAGCACTTTTATTTGCTCAGCAATTGAACTCAATGAATGGGATTTTAAAAATAAATATAGCTAAAATAAAAGCTATTTAACTCTTTTAATGGAGTAGTCAATTAATAATTCAAATGAAGATTTAGCAGGTGAATCTGGTATTTTTTTCAGTAATCCTAAGGCTTTGTCTCGATAGTTATACATTTGATTTTCTGCGTATTCAATACCTCCTTGCTGTATAACCAAATCAATAATTTCCTTAATTTTCTGAGGGTCTTGCTTCTCTTTTTTTATGGTATTGATAATCATTTTTTTTGAAGATCTATCAATTTTATTTAAAACATGTATTAGTGGGAGGGTTAACTTTCTTTCCTTAAGATCTATTCCAGTAGGTTTGCCAATTTTATCAGAGAACCCATAATCAAAAATATCATCTTTAATCTGAAATGCGATACCTACGTATTTACCTATTTCCTCCATTGACTCAACCATTTTATCATCAACTCCAACTGAACAAGCACCAGTACCACAACAAGCAGAAACAAGAGAGGCTGTTTTTTGTTCGATAATTTTAAAATATACTTCTTCTGTTATATCCAGATTTCTGGCTTTTTCCATCTGAAGTAATTCACCCTCACTCATGGATTTGACGGCTTTACTTACAATACGGAGTAAATCAATTCTATTGTTTTCAGTAGTAATTAATAATCCCCTAGAAAGCAAATAATCTCCCACAAGTACTGCAATTTTATTTTTCCAAAGTGCATTAATAGACAAAAACCCTCTTCTTTCAGCAGCGTCATCAACCACATCATCATGAACTAAAGTAGCTGTGTGAAGTAATTCAATTAATGATGCAGCGAGATAAGTACCTTCAGAAATTTTACCATGCATTTTAGCTGCCAGAAAAACAAATAAAGGTCTCAGCTGCTTTCCCTTCCTTTTAATAATGTAGTGCGTGATTTTATCCAACAGAGCTACTTCACTCTTCATAGCTTCTTTGAATTTTTGTTCAAAGAGAACCATTTCTTCTTTAACTGGTAACTTTATTTGATCAACTACAGACAAGTAGCAAATATCATTAAATTAATGACTTTGGTACATAATGATTAAGGTATTTAATTTAAAAGCGAGTTTTAAGCGTAATGGATTTCTTGTGCGTAATGATGTTACCGTTTTCTCCAAATGCTTCAAAATGAACTAAATAAATTCCAATTCCAGCTTTTTGGTTATTAGAGTTTGTACCATCCCATATAAATTGGCCCTCCGTTCCAAGTAATTTATTTGTCAAAACACTTTTAATTAGTCTTCCTGTCCTATCGTATATACTTGCATTTCCAACCATATCAGAATCGGTTAGCTGGTAAGAAAATACAGCCACGTCTTCAAATCCATCATTGTCAGGAGAAAAAACAGCTGTTTGGACTTCAAATTGATTAGAACTGATTAATTGATTAAAACGCTGAGAATTGTCTACTCCAGGTGTTCCCCAGCCTACTGATTCAGCCGCGCTAGTCCAATTGGAAAAATCATTAGAATTTTCATTACTAATTATTTTTTCTAAGGATATTCCTTCAGGATCATTAATAAGTTCATAATGCATGTCTTCCGAATAACTAAATTTATCTACCACAATAGAGTCCGGTGTAAGTAAATAAATTGTTGCTGAATCATTTGGAAAGCTAGGTAAATCCATTTGAAAAATCTTACTTAAATCATGAGTATAAAAATCTGAAATAGTAGAGGATGTATCTTCTGTAAAACATACAACATCAGATGGAGAGATTACGTAATGTCCAGTAATCTGCTTATAATTGCTTATTTCACCATCACTTGCATCATAATCCGCAACGAAGTAATGATACAAATCAATATTACTATTTGAAGCATTGAAGAATTCTACAAAGTCTGAACCACCCGCATATGGGTCAAATAGCAATTCATTAAATAATAAATCTCCTGCAGAGGCAGTATCAGGTACAATAATTTCAATTGTTGTATCTAATACATTGCCCGAAAGGTCCAAAACATTACTAATGTCCATTATTAGGGTATCATTTGAAATGAATGGATTGTTAAAAAGAAGTTCATAACCTGAATTAACTACTGTAACCATTAGAGGGTTGCCATTATTAAAGTTCAAATTATAATTGGAAATCTGTTCAGCGCTTGTAGTTACCGGTTCATCAAATTGGATTTCAATGGTATTGGTTCCTTTTACAAAGGAATTAGAAACTTGAGGAGGGTCGTTATCGGTTATGACGTTGCCATTAATCTCAATATCATCAAAGTAAAAGTTATCTGTGTTTGATGTAGTTCTTTTACACCAAACACCTGAAAAAGTAGAAAACTGGTGTGTATTGTCAGTTGCTCCGCCCTCATAAACAAAAGATGTACCCCCAATACTATCACTTAAAACTTCCCAATTTCCATTTACGTCCCTATTTACTCTAACTCTAAACTCAGGGCTGATTCCATAAGCACCATTAAGCCCTGTCATAAGTAAATTGGTTGAGGTCCCATCTTGTCTATACAGCTTTATTTTGTCAGTTGAACCATTTTCTCCCACACGGATAAAATACCCATTCAAATTACCTCTTAAATTGGCATTATTAGACGTAAGATAATATCTAAAATTATTACTATTGGATGGAGATAAATCTAATTTGACATAAAACTCCCAAGTAATGGTGTTGGTGAAATCTAAAATACCTGTTTCAACTACTAAAAAAGAAGTGTCTGTAACCGAGGGGGCATTCAATTGTAGTTGATTATTGACATTAATTATAAAGTTACTTGTATCGCCTTGCCAAGTAGGGTTATTTAAGAAGTCTCCATCGGAAAAATCATCAATCAACTGAGCATGAAGTGAAACATATAAAAAAGGAATAATTAACAATAAAAAATGAGGTCTCATATTCTTCCAATCTAGCAAATAAATATACTACTTTTGGTTAAAACTAAATGATGAAAATAGCAATAGTAGGTTGCACAGGACTAGTAGGTTCTGAAATCCTTAAGGTATTATCAGAATTAAAATTACCCATAACCAAACTTATCCCAGTAGCTTCAAGTAAAAGTATTGGTAAAGAAGTTATTTTCAATAATTCAACGTTAGAGGTTATTGGAATACAAGATGCCATTAAGCTTAAACCTAACATAGCTATTTTTTCAGCCGGTGGAGAAATATCCAAAAAATGGGCTAATAAGTTTACTGAATTTGGAACTACCGTCATTGATAATTCTTCGGCTTGGAGAATGAAGAAAGAAATTCCACTCATTGTCCCTGAAATCAACGGTGGAATTTTAACTCGAAATGATAAAATTATTTCTAATCCAAATTGCTCCACCATTCAACTCGTTCTTGCTCTAAAAAATATTCACAAACATTATGGCATTAAAAGATTAGTCATTTCTACCTATCAATCAGTCACAGGAACAGGAAGTGATGCCGTCAAACAATTGAAAGGAGAACGGGAAGGAATTGATCACTTTATAACATATCCTCACAAAATTGACCTAAACTGCTTCCCACATGGGGGTGACTTTCTAGAAAATGGATACACATCCGAAGAAATGAAATTATTAAATGAAACTAGAAAAATTTTCAATGATGAAGAAATTCAAGTTTCTGCTACTGTTGTACGTGTTCCTGTCATAGGCGGACACAGTGAAGCTGTGAATATAGAAACTAAAAAATCCTTTAGCTTAACTGATGTAATTGAATTAATTCATTGCACAGAGGGTGTCGTGATTCAAGACGATCCTAAAAATAACATATACCCCATGCCTATTACAGCTCATGAAAAAAATGAAGTTTTTGTAGGTAGAATCAGAAGAGATAACTCTATTGAAAATGGTTTAGATATGTGGGTCGTAGCTGACAACTTAAGAAAAGGAGCAGCCACAAATGCAGTTCAAATCGCATCCTACATCATAGAAAATAAGCTGATTTAATGATACATGGCTTTATCCTCTGAAAAATCTTCTTACTTGGGTACAATGCCCATTCCAAGGTTACTTTTAAAGCAATCCCTACCAGCAGCAATAGGGTTTATGGTCATGTCATTAAATATGGTAGTTGATACTTTTTTTGTAGGACAATACATTGGTGGCTTAGCAATAGGAGCTATCTCAGTTACTTTCCCTATTTCCTTTTTATTTTCTTCAATAGGTATGTCTATAGGAATTGGAGGAGGAAGTATTGTGTCAAGGGCATTAGGAAGTGATCAAAAAGATAGAGCTCAATTGGCTTTTAATAACCAAATCATGCTCACACTCATACTAGCCTTTCTAGTTATTAGCATAGGGGTTTTTCTAAAATATCCCATACTTGATTTATTTGGAGCAAAAGATGGTATCATGCCTTTAGCAGACACTTATTTTTCTATCGTTTTGATTGGAATTCCATTTTTAGCTCTTTCAATGATGGCCAATAATAACCTAAGAGCAGAAGGAAAAGCAAAAGTATCCATGATTGTCCTTTTGATTCCATCTTTCGTAAATGTAATATTGGATTATGTATTTATTGATTTATTTGAATGGGGAATGTCAGGGGCAGGTTGGGCTACTACCATATCTCATTTAGGTTGCGCAGCATTTATCATTTACTTCTATGTAATGGGTAAAGGTGAGCTAAAAGTAATTCCAACTTTATTTAAACTTAAAAAAGATATCGTTGGAGAAACATTTAAAATTGGGTCTGTCAATTTAGTTAGACAAGGAACCATCAGCTTGATTGCCATTTTACTAAATAATACACTATACTTCTATGGTAGTCAAACTGGAGGCATAGGTGGAGAAGTGGCTATTTCAGTATATGGCTTAGCCACAAGAATGGCCATGTTTGCTTTATTCCCACTTATAGGAATTGCACAAGGTTTTATGCCTATTGCGGGATATAATTATGGAGCTAACCACTTTAAAAGGGTTAAATCCGTAATAAATGTGGCTTTGATAGCCGGATTAGCAGTCTCTATTGTAATCACTGCCATCTTGTTATTTTCTTCTAATTATATTCCCTATTTATTTACAAAAGACCCCGCTTTAATTGAACACGGACCCACTGCTATATTTTGGATATTCTCTTCTACTCCAATCCTTGTTTTTTTACTAATAGCTCCATCCTATTTTCAGGCTATTGGGAAAGCTTTACCTGCTCTGCTATTAACCTTGACCAAACAGGGTATATTTCTAATACCTTTGGTATTTATTTTACCAATGTTTTTTGGATTGGAGGGAATTTGGTATTCATTCCCGATATCTGACTCTATTTCTGCCATTATTTGCTATTACTTTCTTAGAAAAAGCAGTAATAAGTTAACTTGATAGGTCGTTTTTATTGGCTAATTGTCCACAAGCCGCGTCTATATCCTTTCCCCTGCTCCTTCTTATGTTGACTATTAGTTTATTTTTCTCTAAATAGTCTGCAAAGGCGTCTACTTTTTTGGGGTCTGCCTGCTGATATTTACCTCCATCAATAGGGTTATATTCAATAATATTTACTTTAGTGGGGAAATTAGAAGCAAAATCAACTAATTCTTTGGCGTCCTCCAGCTCATCATTGAAATCTTTAAAAACAATGTATTCCAATGTAGGTCTTGAATCTGTTTTTATGGCAAAATACTGTATGGCTTTCTTTAACACATCAAGATTATTGGTTTCATTAATGGGCATAATCTTATTTCGTTTTTCATCATTAGCTGCATGAAGAGACAATGCCAAATTAAATCTGACCTCATCATCAGCCAACTTGTGAATCATTTTAGCTATACCTGCTGTACTTACCGTTATTCTTTTTGGTGACATCCCTAACCCCTCTTTAGATGTGATTTTTTCAATTGAAGTGATGAGGCTTTTATAATTCAAAAGCGGTTCACCCATTCCCATAAATACAATGTTGGATAAAGGGATATCATATTCTTCTGCTGCCTGATTGCTTATCATCACAACTTGGTCATAAATCTCATCTGGATTTAAATTTCTAACACGTTTTAATTTTCCTGTAGCACAAAATGCACAGTCCAAACTGCAACCCACCTGTACAGAAACACAAGCCGTCATTCTTTTTTTAGTTGGAATTAAAACCCCCTCTATGACTGCATCGTCCGCTAGTAAAAAAGCATTCTTAATGGTACGATCATCGCTTTTTTGAGCTTTATTTAACTTGATGGCGTTTATAATAAAATGTTTATTTATCAGTTCTCTTAATGAAAGAGACAAATTAGTCATATCATTAAAGCTAGTTGCTCTTTTTTTCCATAACCATTCATGTATTTGCTTAGCTCTATATGGCTTTTCTCCTAAAGCCACCAACTTTTCCGTTAGTTCTTCTAAAGAGAGTTGTCGTATATCTTCCTTATCTGACATAAAATGAAAAAGCCTCGTCTATCGAGGCTTTTAAATTAGAGGATTAACATGGCATCACCATAAGAATAAAATCGGTACTTTTCCTTTTTCGCTTCTTTGTATGCCTTCATCATAAGATCATGTCCACAATAAGCTGAAATCATCATTAGCAATGTAGATTTGGGCATATGAAAATTCGTAATTAGAGCATCAGGAATACTAAACTCATAAGGAGGGAAAATAAATTTATTAGTCCAACCACTAAATGGCTTAAGCTGTTTATTTACAGTAACAGAAGATTCAAGTGCTCTAGTTGAAGTAGTCCCAATTGCACAAACTTTTCTTTTATTTGTTTTTGCTTGGTTAACCAAGTTTGATGTTTCTTCGCTGATATATAATTCTTCAGAGTCCATCTTATGTTTAGTAAGATCCTCCACATCAACAGGCCTAAAAGTACCTAACCCTACGTGTAGGGTAACCGGTGCAAATTCAATTCCTTTTATCTCCAATCTTTTCATGAGTTGTTTACTGAAATGCAAACCAGCGGTTGGCGCAGCTACAGCACCTTCGTTTTCGGCAAAAATGGTTTGATACCTTTCTTCATCTTCTGGAACAGGCTCTCTATTGATGTACTTTGGAAGTGGGGTTTGACCTAATTTAGTGATAGTAGCTTTGAACTCATCATAGCTTCCATCAAACAAAAAGCGAAGTGTTCGTCCTCTAGAAGTAGTGTTATCAATTACTTCTGCGACTAGCTCATCTTCTTGGCCAAAATATAATTTATTTCCAATTCTGATTTTTCGAGCAGGATCAACTAGTACATCCCACAACAAACTGTCTCTATTTAGTTCTCTTAGTAAAAAGACTTCAATTTTTGCTCCAGTCTTTTCTTTATTTCCATACATCCTAGCTGGAAACACTTTAGTATCATTCACCACCATGACATCACCATCATCAAAATAATCTATCACATCTTTAAACATCTTGTGTTCTATTTTTCCTGAATCTCGGTGAACTACCATTAATCTAGATTCATCCCTTTGATCTGCTGGAAATTCTGCAATAAAATTGTCTGATAATTCAAATTCAAATTCTGATAACTTCATGATGTATTTTTAAATGAGGGACGAAATTAATAAAAATTATGATGTCTTTATGATATCTATCCATTCGTCAACCGTTTTAGCACTTTTAATGTGAAAATCTCCCGATGATATTCTTCTAAGGTCAATTAAGTGTGCACCACTATTGACTGCATAACCTATGTCTCTTGCAAGTGATCTTATGTAAGTTCCTTTTGAGCAGGTGCATTCAAAGTGAATTTCATCATTTTTCATAGCGGTCAGGTTTAACTTTGAAATAGAAATTGGCTTTGCTTCTAACTCCACTTTTTTATTTTCTCTAGCTAAGTTATATGCTCTTTTACCGTTAATTTTCTTAGCAGAAAATATAGGGGGTACCTGCATTAAACGACCTTGAAAACTCTTCTGCAGAAGGGAAATCATTTTGTCGTCTATTGAAGGAACAGGATAGATTTTATCCACATTTGTTTCAAGATCAAAAGAAGGTGTTGTAGCCCCTAACTTAATTCTACCAGTGTAAGTTTTATCTTCTCTTAAAAATTGATCAATGGATTTAGTTTTTTTCCCTGTACAAATTACAAGAAGACCTGTAGCTAATGGATCTAAGGTACCCGCATGACCGACTTTAATTTTTTTAATACCGTAATGCTTTTTTATGACATACCTTAATTTTTTTACCACGTCAAAAGAAGTCCAATGTAAAGGCTTATCAACCATCATAATTTTACCTTCTAAAAATGGAATTCCAATCATTGTAGTACCACAATTAAAGTGAAAAAAGCTATAATAAAACAGTAAATTGAAAAATATTTCAACTGGCTATTTTTAACCAAACGAATCATTAAATTACAAGCAAATATTCCCGTGATCAGTGCGCCTAAAAATCCCATAAATAGGGAGAGTAAATCTACATCATCAACTAAAAATGAGCCAGCTAAAATGTCCTTTACCATTTTACCAAATATTAAAGGAATCACCATTAAAAAGGAAAATCGCGCAGCAGATTCTTTGTCCACACCTAAAAGTACGGATGTAGCTATCGTAGCTCCAGACCTTGAAATTCCAGGTAAAATAGCCACAGCTTGAGCTATTCCAATAAGAAAACTGTTTTTAAAACTTACATTTTTTAAAGTGGGTTTAGATTTATCCGCTAAAAAGAGAAGTAAGCCAGTGATAATGAGCATACAAGAAACCAGGATCAGTTCTCCACTAAATAATTCATCTAAAATATCATCAAACAGTAGACCCACTGCCACAGCTGGAAGCATAGAAAGAATGATTTTATAGCTGAAAAATCGGTGTGAAGAATCTTCTTTGGAAAATAAACCCCTGACTAAGGTTTTGATATCATTTCTAAATACAATTAGTGTACTTATTGCGGTAGCAAAATGCAACACCACCGTCATTAACATACTTTCACTTCCAGAGTTGTGTAGCTGAAAAAGAGATTTTGCAATTTCAAGATGTCCGCTACTACTTACTGGCAAAAACTCGGTTAAACCTTGGATTACTCCTAGAAGGAAATTGAATAAAACTTCCAAGAATTAATTCTTTTTCATAATACCATATAGCACTATACCATAGCCTAAAATCACAAGGAATGGAGCTAACGTGATCCTTCTAAAAGAAAACAGTTCTTCTTCGTTAAACACGTTTGGATCGTCTGAACCACCTCCTGACATCAAAACAAAACCCAACAAAACAACCAAACACCCTGAAATGATAAAGATGTAATTTTTTCTTTTTAAGACCATGTTTTTCTTCTCTTCCATAACTTAATACAATTTTTCTGACTTAATCCAGATGTATTTATTAAGAGCAAAATACGTTGAACCAAAACTAATAAGGACTCCAATGAATAAGATTCCTGATGCAATAATACCAAATTCCATTAATTCTTTTTGTAACAGAGCGGAATTCATACTCAAATTAACAATTATTGTTGGGTTTAGGTTGATAAATAAATACCATAACGCTACTAATGCCGTTATGGCCAACATTCCTGAAATAAACCCTTGGTAAATAGAACGATATAGAAATGGTCTTCTAATTAATGAGGACTTTGCTCCAACTAATTGCATTGTACGCAATAAAAACCGTTTAGAAAAAACCGCCAGCCGGATGGTATTATAGATCAATAAAGTAGCTACAAGTAACAAGGTTCCAGATAAAAACAACATGATTAATTCAAAATTTTTGAACACCTTTCCAATTTCTAAAAATTGTGCTTCATTATAAGCCACTTCAGCCACAATATATTCGTTTCCTTTCATTATGGATTTTGCAAATTTTGCGGCACTATCTGGGTTCACATAATCTGCAGTAAGATTCACATGTATTGATGTTGGTAATGGATTTACACCGTCCAATATTTCAAAGGCATCTTCACCTACCTGTTTCATCATGATTTTTTTTGCATTTTCTTTTGAAACAAACGTAGCTTGTTTTACCACTTCATCCATTGATTTCAGTTGTTTTTCCATCATTATAGCCATTTGCGAATCCACATTTTCGTGAAAAAGAATATCCAAACTTAATTGTTCTTTAATTTCTAAAGATTTTTTGTTTGCTGTCCACATAAAATAGACAAACAGTCCAAAAAGTGTCAGTAACAACGTCATACTAAATACAGATGAAATCTCAGCAAGAAGGTTTGATTTATGTTTTGAATTTAGCATAAAAGGCAAATATATTTTAAAAAACAATCTTGAGCTGAAATCAAATACAGTTCAAAATCTGAAATAAAGTAATATCAATTGAGGATTTAATCTGTGTAGGATGGATAAAATTGACCAACAATATGGTGTTAATTAGTAAAAATAATTTTTAATTTTAAATTTAAATTTCAAAAAAATGAACAAACTACTTTCTTTATCCCTGTTATCTGTAATTCTTGTCTTTTCATCTTGCTCCTCATCTGAAAATGAATCGATGGGAGAAAGTACTACATCAGAAACCGTACTTTCTACTCTAAATTACAAAGTAGATGATAATGAATATGTGGTTTGGCAGGCAAAACATAATGAGGATACTGAATATGCTTACCAAAGTCAAGTAAAAATTAGCGATGGATCCATCATGGTAGAGGGAGGAGAAGTGACTAAGGCAAAATTTTCATTTGATATTGCTTCACTTGCTGATACAAACCTCCCCGGAAACATGATTAAACATTTAAGGGGTGCAGATTATTTTAACGTTATTTCATATCCAGAGATTACCTTTTATGTTAGCCAAGTAGTTAACGGGGAGGCAAAAGGTACTCTTACTGTTGTGGGTATAGATAAAAAAATAAATTTTCCGATATCCATTGAAATCAACGAAGAATCTTTAAATGCCAAAGCTGAATTTGACTTAGATATGCTGAGTTTTGAATTTCCTCATTTAGTGAAAACACATCAAAAATCACCTGAAAAAAGAAAAAGCGGGCCTAGCAACATTGTTCACATTTCTTTTGACATCTCTGCAACACCACTCAATTAAGTGATTTAAAACATAATTGGTTTATTCTGAAACTTTTCTCACTATAATTAGTTAATAAAAGTTACTTATACTATTTATCTTATACCTAAATTGGTGTAAAATTGTGTACTTATAGATTTTAATCATGAAAAAAACTGTATACGCTATTATAGCAATATCAACGGTATTTCTTGCCAATATCAATTATTCCCAATGTACTAATGGAACTGTCATGTGTACCTCACTTTCAGCTAGTGCTGACACGCTTTGTAACCCAGGAAACATCACCATAACAGTTGATGATGGTACGTTAGGTGCGGGTTCAGAATGGGAATTATATACAGGTTCTTGTAGTGGAACCTTAGTTGCTACAACAGCAACAAATAGTTTTACCAATATTTCTGTTTCATCAACAACTACATTTTATATTAAAGCTGATAGTTGTAATAGCTCAAGTTGTATCTCAATTGATATTGTGATGGCCACATCGTCAAATGATCCAACTTCACTTGATGTTTCCAATGATTCTTTGTGTGCAGCAGGTGATGTTAATTTTACAGTAAATGGAGGCTCTCTAGGCACATTAGCCAATTGGGAGCTATATTCAAGTTCTTGTACTGGAAGTCCAATTGCTTCTTCTGCATCAAATACATTTAGTAACATTACCATTTCTGCTAGTGAAACCTACTTTGCCAAAGCAAATGGGTTTTGTAATTCTACGTTGTGCGTAAATACAGATGTGTTATTAGCCGACGCATCGACTGATCCAGTTAGCATTACTACTTCAGATACCATTGTATGTCAAAACAACAATGTGATTTTAGATGTTGTTGGAGGGAGTCTAGGAACTGGTGCACAATGGAATTGGTATGATGATGTATGTGGAGGCAACCTCGTTGGTCAAGGCAGTACGCTTAATATAAATCCGACATCCACAACAACATATAGTTTAAGAGCAGAAGGATACTGCAATAATACCTTATGTGAAGACATTACCATTCAAACCTATCCCCACTACATAGATTTGGATTCCATAAGAGTAGATTCCGTATTTAACCCATCCGATACATCTTGGTATATTCCTGATACAATTTGTCCTCAAACTGCAGTGAAGCTATTTGCTCATTACTCTGGGACGCTCCCTAATGGCTATTCTATTACATGGTATGAAAATTCTTGTGGATCTACACCTATTGGAGTAGGTGACTCCTTAGAAGTTATGCCGAATAACACTACCATTTATTATGCTAGAGTTGTAGGAACTTGTGGTGCATCGATGTGTCAAAGCAAAAGAATAA
Source organism: uncultured Bacteroidota bacterium (assembly GCA_902536695.1). GTDB lineage: Bacteria > Bacteroidota > Bacteroidia > Flavobacteriales_D > Parvicellaceae. The sequence continues at coordinate 29,679 of CACAYQ010000011.1, forward strand.
TAACTAGCGATGGCTCTCTTGCCCCCACTAGTATTAGCACTAATGCTAATAATTTTTGTACAGGAGGCTCCGCAACACTATCTATTGTAGGTGGACATTTAGGCACAGGTGCTCAATGGAGTTGGTATGAAGGTTCTTGTGGCGGTCCTTTCATTGGAACAGGTACTTCGTTAACAGTAACTCCAGCTTCAACTACAATGTACTATGCCCGAGCTACCGGGGGAAGTTGTGGGAGTACAGCTTGTGCGGATTTACTCATTAATACCCACGACTTAGGCGTTTACCACAGCCCTTTAGACTCCACATGTAGTAGTTCCCCTGTTATAATGACAGGTGGATATCCAGTTGGAGGATCGTACAGTGGAACTGGTGTATCAGATAGTTTATTTGACCCTTCCATTGCTGGAGTTGGAACCCACACTATTACATATACCTACAATGATGGCAATAATTGTGTTGACTCTGCACAAGTTGACATTACAGTACTACAAAACAATCCAGATCCAAATGTTTTAACGGCATCTTATTATGAAATATGTAATGGCAATTCTACAAATATATCTTTAGACACATCCAGTAGTTTATCTCCCGGAAGTGTTTGGGTTTGGTATGAAGACGCATGTGGAACAGGAGATATAATTGACACCACTTATAACAGCACTAACGGAATTACTGTAAGTCCCAGTACAACAACCAATTATTACGTAAGAGCTGAAGGGGGAATGTGTCCTCCAAGTAATTGCATAGGAGTTACAGTAGATGTGTACACACTCTCCACACATTTAGACAAATTCGAAACGCTATGTGGAGAAGCAACACCATCATTTAATTTATCTGGTGGAGATCCATCTGGTGGGGAGTACTCAGGTATTGGAGTTGCTAATAATGTTTTCTACCCAAATGTAGCTGGAACAGGAATACATACTATCACGTACACCCACACCATTGGTTCGTGTATAGCTACCGATACGGAAACGATAACAATTTCATCGAGTCCTATAGTAATTCAATCTTCTATTGAACAAGAAACATGTTCTGAAGGTGGACTTATGATACACGCTCACCCTATGTTTGGTTCAGGATACTATGACTTTTTATGGTCCGATGGAAGTTTAGAAAATCCTCTAACTTATGCAGAAGCTGGAAATTATAACGTATTAATTTCTGATGCCAATGATTGCTATTCTCTTTTAGACGGCATCACTGTAGACAGCGCTTTGACCTGTATTGAAATGACCAATACTTTTACCCCGAATAACGATGGGGTTAATGATACTTGGAATTTAGATTTTTCGAATTACAGTGAAGTCAACCTAGTAATTTTCAACAAATGGGGAAGTGAGATTGCTTCATTTACAGACTTAGTTTTTAGTTGGGATGGTACATACAATGGAAACGATCTACCAGCAGGTACTTATTACTACATTATACAACTTACTGAAAGCACAGGGAGTTTGATTAATCAATCTGGACCAATAACAATAATTAGATAAAATGAAAAAGACATTAATACTTTTTGGAATTTGCTTGCTATTCGCGTCTAATAACAATGCACAACAAACAGCACTGAATAGTCAATATCTTTACAACGATTTTGCTATAAACCCTGCCGTAGCCGGATCTAAAAATTACTCTCCGCTATCACTTAGTGTAAGAAGGCAATGGCTCGGAATAGATGAAGCTCCCGTAACTCAAAATCTAATGCTTCACGGGTTTCTTGGTCAACATACCGGAGGAGGAATTCACTTATACAACGATGCTTCTGGACCATCTAAAAGAACAGGCCTTAGTACTTCGTTTGCATACCATGTTAAAACAGGAAAATTATCCAAATTATCGTTTGGATTATCTGGATCTATAACACAATTTTCAATTGATAGAGATAAGCTAATTACTCAAGTCCCTGGTGATATAGCCGTAATGAATAGTATAAGTCATGTCATTGCGGATGCCAACTTTGGGATCCTGTGGAAAGGAGACAGGCATTTTATAGGGGTTTCCGGTTTTAATTTATTAGAAAACAAATCGAACATAAATGCTCTTACTACGCCTGTAAACAACTCTTTAGATCGTGTATTTTATGCGCATGCCGGATACAATTTCAAGGTTGGAGCTCTTATTGATATCCAACCCTCTACTATTTTCAGATACATGTTAAATACACCCTATCAGTTTGATGGGAATTTAAAAATAACCTTAAAAGATTTGTATTGGATAGGAACTTCATATCGTCATCAAGATGCTATAGCTATCATGGGAGGAATTGAAATAGGTAATATCATGTTTGGATATACCTATGACATTGGCATCTCAGATATTAAAACCTACAATGATGGAACACATGAAGTTTTTTTAGGAATGAAACTTAACCGTGGTGATAATGGAAAAACACCATGGAAAAAGAGAAATAGAATTTATTCAGGGTACAGCGCAGATAGTTAACGATCAACTGAATGAATAAGTTATTTACATCGTTTTTAATACTCTTTTGCTGCATCATCAGTTTCGGGCAATCGAAGCTAGCAGATATCATGTATTCAAATTTTGAATATGAGCTAGCTGCAGATCTATACAGCAAAGAAGATTCTTTAACAAAGAAACAGCTAAAACAGTTTGCATATTGCTATTACATCAATAATCAATTTGAAAAAGCAATTCCGTTATTTGAATTAGCGCTAAAAAAAGATACTAATAATCTACAATTAGCATTCCATTATGCTGATGCGTTAAAAAGTACAGGCAGATATACTTCCGCTCAAAATGCATTATCTCCTTTATTAATTCGCGACTCTACGAATCCAAACTTACAATTACTAATACAGTCTATTGATTCATTAAAAAAATGGGATACCATCAAATTTTTTAAAAAACTTGCAGAATTTAAACCTTTGAACACACCTGCAGCAGAGTTTTCACCCTCATTTTATGATGATGGCATATATTATATTATTGAAAAAGGAGATGAGGACATCTACAATGCAAGGAATATAAATTTAATTGAAAACAATGATTCGTTAAGTCCTAAAGAAAAGAAAGCATTTTTACAAACTTTAGAAAAATCTTTAGCCTACGGAACGGTGATTAGTCCAAGGACATATCTATACAAGATGCCCCTTGATGTTTCAAAGTTATTTCATGATTATCGAAATATTATTCCAAAAGAATCATACGATACAGCAAGATTATATGTTACTCACAAGGGTTTTAATATCACTAGTTATGACCAAAGCTTTAATAAAGAACAAGTGTTCTACACTAGGCACCCCGTTACAAATAATTGGAACCCTAACACTCCCATGAACCCTTTGTTATTTAAAGGTAAACACCATAAGAAAAAGCCAAAATTGATTAAACGCAGGAAGATTCCAGTCCTATTCCTACCAAGTACATTTGGTTCTGGTGAAGTTAGTGTAACTGATGACGGAAAAACCATCTATTTTGTTAGCGATAAAAGAAAAGGATATGGTGGAACTGATATATATATGTCACATCAAAAAAAATCGGGGAGATGGGGACGAGCCATAAATCTTGGACCACTTGTAAATACTCCATTTGATGAAGAGTCACCAAGA
>CACAYQ010000012.1 GCA_902536695.1 uncultured Bacteroidota bacterium
AACAATTTTGATATATCATCTTCTTTTACGAATACGGGCAATCTTTTGGCTAATTTTGGTGTTTCCAGTAAATGAACGGGAGAGCTATTTACTATGCCTTTTTTTAATAAGAATTTAAAAAAAGATTTAATAGCACTTATTTTTCTTGAGACTGTAGATCTAGCCAGATTGTTTTCGATCAAAGTAACCATGTAGGACCTTGCGTGTATTAAATCTATTTTTTCAATTGGTAAGCCATAGACTGAATTTAGATAAATTAAAAAGTCATTAAGATCTTTTTTGTATGATGTTAGAGTGTGAGCAGAATATCTTTTCTCCAGTTCAAGGTAATTTAAAAAGCTATTGATATTATTGTTTTCCATATATAAAAAAAGGGGAACCAAAGGCTCCCCTAATAATACGTTTTAAAAACAAAAATGTTATTCTGCTGATTTTAATTTTTCAACATACTGGGCTTTTATAACCTCTTGTCTTCTAACTACTGACTTCTTGATATACTCTTTTCTAGTTCTAAGTTGTTTAAGAACACCTGTTCGTTCAAATTTCTTTTTGTATTTCTTGAGCGCTTTTTCTATTGACTCTCCTTCTTTTACTGGAATTTGTAGCATTAGTCTAAATTTTGGATTGCAAATTTAATGATAAAATCAATATTCACAAATAAATTGATGTTAATTAGAAAGCAGTGATCTAGAAATAACTAATTTTTGAATTTCAGAAGTACCTTCCCCAATAGTTGCCAGTTTTGAGTCTCTATAAAATTTCTCTACTGGATACTCTTTAATATATCCATATCCACCGAATACTTGCACAGCTTCGTTTGCAATAGCTACAGCTACTTCAGACGATTTATATTTAGCCATAGCAGAATATTTATTAGCATCTCCTCCGTTCATTAGCACATCTGCCGCTTTATACAGTAGTAGTTTTGATGCCTCTAGCTCTGTTGCCATATCCGCAAGCTTAAATGACACGCCTTGAAACTTGGAAATGGGTTTCCCAAATTGCTCTCTTTCCTTAGCGTACGTGATAGAAGCATTCATTGCCCCTTCAGCCATACCGATAGAAAGTGCGCCAATTGAAATTCTTCCGCCGTCAAGAATTTTCATGGACTGAATAAAACCCTCTCCAATTTTGCCAAGGATATTGTTTTTATGAACTCGGCAATTATCAAAAATGACTTCTGCGGTTTCGGAAGCTCTCATCCCTAATTTATCTTCCTTCTTTCCTCCGCTGAAACCTTGTGTTCCACGCTCCACTGCAAATGCGGTCATGCCATGTGAATCCAGCAACTCTCCAGTTCTAGCAATTACCACAATGATGTCACCTGATTTACCATGAGTAATGAAATTCTTAGCTCCATTAATTACCCAGTGATCTCCGTCTTCAACTGCAGTGCATTTCATCCTCATGGCATCAGATCCTGTATTAGGCTCTGTTAATCCCCAAGCCCCAATCCATTCACCTGAGGCTAATTTAGGCAACCATTTATTCTTTTGCTCTTTATTCCCAAACTTTAGTATATGATTTGTGCAAAGCGAATTATGAGCTGCTACGGACAATCCTATTGATCCACAAACTTTTGATATTTCTTCAATAACAGCAATGTATTCAAAATAACCCAGTCCTGCTCCACCAAACTCTTCAGGGACAAGAACCCCCATTAGTCCGAGTTCACCTGCTTTTTTAAACAACTCCTTGGGAAAATGCTGTTCTTCATCCCATTTTCTCACATTAGGCCTGATTTCTTTTTCTGTGAAATCTTTGACCATTTGGGCTATCATGTTATGATCTTCTGTAAAACTAAAATTCATAAATGCTAATATTTTACTATGCTAGTTATGTTTGATGTAAATTCCTCTAAACGTTTTCTTCCTTCAAGAAAAGCTAATTCAACAACAAAAGAAAAACCTAGAATTTCGGCACCTTGTGATTGTATTAATTTTGCTGCGGCCACGGCTGTCCCACCTGTTGCTAATAAATCATCATGTATTATTACTTTGTCTCCAGTTTTAACTGCATCAATATGCATTTCAATTTCAGCAGTTCCATATTCGAGATCATATGTTACAGACACTGTTTTGTAGGGCAATTTTCCCTTCTTTCGAATTAATATGAATCCTGATTTATTTTTCATTGCAGCAGGAAATCCAAATAAGAACCCTCTACTTTCAATTCCTGCAATATGAGTTACACCTTTAGGAAGAGATAAACAAAATTCATCTACTATTTCTTCAGATAGTGATGGATCATCTAAAATGGGCGTAATATCTTTAAAAACTATGCCTTTTTTAGGAAAATCTTCCACATCTCTTATCGTATCATTAATCTTTTCCTTAAGGGTCAATGTAGTTTTTTAATCTAATGTAATATAGGGTACAATTTTACGGTATAAATCATCATTTACCAAATGAATTTGCTTGATTTTAGATAAAGAATCATAATCACCATGCTGGACCTTGTAATTCAATATTGCATTTGCTAGATTCCAACTTATATATGGATGAGTTGCTAGCTCTTTTTTAGAAGCATCGTTGATATTTATTTTATTCAATTTTAACGAATCTAACATAAGTTTTGGCTTAATTTCTTCAATTAAGCTATCACCAAGTCCATATATTTCTGATAATTGGTTTTTAGAAACAAATCCTCCCAACAGTCTTCTGTATTTTACAATCCTATTTGCTCTTTTAGACCCTATTCCATTAAATGATTTCCATTGATTCGTGTCTGCCGTATTCATATTAATGTAGATTATTTTAACCTCTGTTCTGTTTTTTGGCTTTGACAAAAGTGTTAACTCATCTAAATCGATTAGCAGTTTAACTATATCTTTTTCCGTTATAGATTTATTATTAAAGTGTTTTTTAATATTTAAAGCAGAATATTTTAAAAAATAACAATGGTTCCCATCTTTCTTCATGTAGTACAAACTATCATACAGTAAATTGAGCTGATAATTGGGCTTTCCCAGCTGATAAATTTTAAAAAAATGTTGTTTTGATTTTTCTACTTTCAATGGAGCTTCAAACTTGACAACAGGATCCAATAACTTTTTGTGAAAATCATTTAATACATAACAGCTAAATAATTGTTCTTTGGATTTAAAACCTCCTAATTTTTTTTTAAAATTTAAAACTGTATTGATTTGTTTTTCACTTAATCCAATGGATTTCCAATCGTTTCGAATCCAATCATTTGGATTTTTATCTAACTCATTAATATTTTTTACATAATTAATCTCATTATCAATAGATTGCTTTTTATCAATTTTTATAAACTCAAGAGGAAGAATTTTTTGATTATTAATTACGGAATTGTGAATTAGCTTATAAAGCGCAAGAAATCCTACGATAAATAAAAGGAATAAAATTCCCTTTCGTTGGGAAGAAGTGTAGGAGAAACTCAAAATAAATCCAAATTGGACTGAAGGATTACTTTTTTATTGCTGCGAGATATCGCTGTAATTGCTTCTTTACAACGGGAAATAACAAGTACAAACCTATCATATTTGGGAAGACCATTGCAAAAATCATAGCATCTGAAAAGCCCCAAACTGAATTCATACTTGCCGAAGCTCCAATAACTACAAATAACAAAAAAAGTAGTTTATAGGTTATATCTGCTCGTTTACCTCTTCCAAATAAATATTTCCAGGACTGTAAACCATAATAAGACCAAGATATCATAGTAGATACTGCAAATAAAACTACCGCAATGGTTAAAAATACGTTAGAAAAAGGAATGTATTTCGCAAATGCTTTTGAGGTAATTCCTGCACCTTCATATTCCACACCATCTATTAGCACTGCACCTTCACCATTTCCACCATATTGAAAAACAGGCTCTGCATCAATGGATCCATTAAAATTGAAAATGATGATTACTAAAGCGGTCATAGTACATATCACTACCGTATCAATAAATGGTTCTAATAGTGCTACTAAGCCTTCTGATGCAGCATATTTTGTTTTTACTGCTGAATGGGCTATAGATGCTGATCCTGCACCAGCTTCATTGGAAAAAGCTGCTCTTTTGAATCCTACCAATAAAACTCCTATAATACTTCCAACTCCAATAGCTGTTGGGCTAAATGCTTCATTTAGAATTAAAGCAAAAGCATTATCAACTAATGAAAAGTTAGTTCCTATAATATATATGCACGCTATTAAATATAATACGGCCATGAATGGAACAATTTTTTCTGTTACGGAAGCAATTCTTTTAATACCTCCAATAATTATTATTCCAACTAGAAAAGCTAAGACAAGACCTATAATTGTGCCCGCACTAGAGCTACTCCAGCCAAGCAGTTCCTTCAACACAATGGTGGCCTGATTTGATTGAGCAGCATTTCCTCCACCGAATGATCCCCCTATGCAGAATACTGCAAATAATACCGCTGTTACCTTACCAAGAACTTTAAATCCTTTTTCTTTTAAACCCTTACTTAAGTAATACATTGGCCCTCCATATACTGTACCGTCTGAACCAATATCTCTGTAATGAACACCAAGAGTACATTCCACAAATTTGGTAGACATACCGATTAATCCACAAATAATCATCCAAAAAGTAGCTCCAGGACCACCTAATGCTATAGCCAATGCAACACCTGCAATATTCCCATTACCTACAGTTCCTGAAACAGCTGTAGCCAATGCCTGGAAATGGGTTACTTCCCCTTCTTTACTTTCGTCCTTAATGGTATCTTTTAGATCCCCATCAACTGCTAAACTTTCATTAACAGATGTCTTTTTTTCCAAATCATCATATTTGCCTCTGACTACATTAATGGCTTTAGGGAAATATCGAATATTTGGAAAGCCAAAATAGATGGTAAAGAAAAAAGCACTTACTACCAGTAAAATAATTACGAATGGGGCACCTTCAAAAACCTCAAAAAACACCACACTTGAGACAAAATCAGAAAATGGTTGAAATGCTTTATCAATTTTTTGGTCTAGCCCAAGTTCATTAGTCTCAGCTGCAAATGAGGTTGTAATAGGCCACGTTAAAATAAGTGATAGTAAATATTTAATATTCATTTTGAGTTTTTAGTTGTCTGTCCATTATTTCAATCCCAGCTAAAAAATCTACCGGATTAAAATTCAATTCCTTTTTTGCTTTACTTATGTCAAACCCTGTTACAAGAGGTCTTTTTGCTGGTTGATTTAATGACTTCGAAGATACAGGATTTATCAATGATTTATCTAAATTGTAAAATTCAGCTACCATGTATACCATTTCTAAAATACTGTAGCGTGTTGGACCAGAAAGATGAAACAACCCATATGCATTTTTATCCATTATTGAAATACAACCTGTAGCTAAATCTTCTGCTAAAGTGGGTGATCTGAACTGGTCATTAACTACATTAATGGTATTACCTTTCTCTATTTCTCCCTTTGCCCACAATACTAAATTTGACCTACTCATATTATCGGTGATTCCATAAATAATTATTGTTCTGGCAATACTCCAATTGACACAGTTTTCTATAACAATTTTTTCTGACTCTAACTTTGACTTAGCGTAAAAGTGCAAGGGGTTAGGTGTGTCGCTTTCATTGTACGGTCCATCTTCTCCATCGAACACAAAATCAGTACTTAAATGAATGAAATGACTTCCTAATTTAGCTCCTGCATTTGTAAGGTATTTAACGCCATTAACATTAATATCCCAACACTGATTTTGACTTAATTCACATGCATCCACATTGGTCATTGCTGCACAATTGATTATCACATGCGGTGAGAATTGTTTTACTGTTTGATCTACTTCTGTTTTATTTGTGATATCAAGTGACTGGAAAGAATAATTTGCCTGATCAATTAACCTATTCTGACCAATTCCAGTAGCTAGTAGTTCTATGTCATTTCTAGATTTTAATGCATAAACCAATTTTTGGCCCAATAGACCATTTGCTCCAGTTAATAAAACATTTTTCATTATTGCTCTATTCCAAAAATCTGATTTAACTTAGATATTTCATCACCACTTCCTAAAACAATAATTTTACAATTTGGCATTATTTCAGTGTCATCATTAGGATTTATTAAAAAATCCCCGTTAGCATTTTTAAAACCAATAATGTTACAAACTGGAAAATCCTTTTTTAAATCCGAAATTTTTTTGAACTGAAAGTCTGATGGAAGATCTTTAAAATCAATGCTTTCTAAATTTATTTTATTTTCACCTTCAATTAATATTTCATCTATAAATTCCAAAACATCAGGTGTAGCAACTAGTTGGGCCATATGTGATCCACCAAGTGAATCAGGCATAATTACATTTTCTGCTCCAGCAATTTTTAATTTTTTTACAGAGCTAGACTTAGAAGCTCTTGCTATAATTTTAAGTTTTGGGTTTAATTCTTTAGCTGTTAAAACCACAAACAAGTTATCTGCATCAGATGGAAGAGTGGTTATTAATGCTTTAGCGCTTTTGATCCCACATTTTAGAAGTAATTCATCATTTGTAGCATCTCCTTCAGCACAGTTAATATCAGTTTTTGTTCTGAAATGACTTACTATATCCAAATCTTGCTCAATAACTAAACATTTGTGTTTATGAGCCATAAGAGTTTCTAACGCTGTTGAACCTACCCTTCCGTGACCACAAATAATAACGTGATTAGTAAGCGTTTCAATATTTTTCATGTATTTATATTCTCTAAAATAGGTTCTGTAATCACCACTCAATATATATCCTGTAATCGATGTTACAGCATAAGCAAATGTACCAAAACTTGTGATGATAAGAAATGCAGTAAATAATTTTCCAGCATTGGATAATTTTTCTACTTCTCCAAACCCTACTGTAGAAACTGTAATTATAGTCTGATAGAAAGAGTCTAATACGGACCATCCTTCAAAAAACATATAACCGATTGTCCCCGCGATGACAATAATCAATAACACCACGAGTGAATACAACACTTTAGAAAAAAGACTGAAATTTAAAAGCATTCTATTCATGATCTTACTTTAAATCCCAAACTGTTTTTCTTTTTTGCCTAAACTTAAAAATGGATTTATTTTCTAAAATAAAAGCCATAATGAAATATATCAATACAGGGCTACCTAGTGTAATAAAACTTAAGTAAATGAAGAATTTCCTTACAATTATGGGGTTAATATTTAGTTTATCTCCCCACCATTCACTTACACCAAATGCTCTTTTTTCGAAAAAGTTGATGATACTATTTAATACTGGAATTTTAAATTTTATTAGCATGACATTACATATAAAGGGACATTTGATCTTTTAGTTTCTTAGCTTCTTCTGACGCACGTTCTTCAAAAAACTTATCATTTGATGCATATATAATACCTCTTGATGAATTTATTAAAAGTCCCACATCTTTAATTATACCGCCCTGTATTACTTTATGTAAATCTCCTTCTTGTGCACCAACTCCTGGAACGAGGAGAAAATGCTTTGGTATTTTTTTGCGAATAAGGCTAAACTGATTTTCATTGGTTGCTCCCACTACAAACATCATATTACTATGATCACCCCAAGTTGCTGTTTTTTCCAAAACATCTTCAAATAGTTTTTTTCCGCTTTCCAATGTGAGCTGCTGAAATGAAGAAGAGCCAGAATTGCTCGTTAAACCTAATACTATAACCCATTTTTTAGAAATAGTCAAAAATGGGGAAACTGAATCTTCACCCATATAAGGAGCTACAGTGATAGCGTCAAAGTCATACGTTTTAAAAAAAGTCTCTGCATATTTTAAAGACGTATTACCTATATCTCCACGTTTAGCATCCGCAATTAAAAACATTTTTTTAGGGATGTAATCAATCGTTTTCTTTAACGAAATCCAACCTTTTGGTCCTAGACATTCATAAAAAGCAATATTTGGTTTATATGCAACACAATACTCCTTAGTAGCATCAATAATTCTTTTATTGAACTCAAATACAGGATCTTCAAATTCCAACAAAAAAGAAGGTATTTTACTTATATCTGGATCTAAACCAACGCACAAGAATGATTTTTTTTCAAATATTTGAGCTATTAATTCTTCCCTGTTCATTGACCTTCCGTTATACCTTCATTTAATTTCTCCGCATTTTCTGCCATAATTAAAGCGTCTATCATCTCTTGAATATCACCATTCATGAAATTTGTTAAGTTATAAATAGTTTTGCCTATTCTATGGTCTGTTATTCTCCCTTGTGGATAATTATAAGTTCTAATTTTAGCAGATCGATCACCAGTAGAAACTAAGGATTTTCTTTGGTCAGCTCTTTCTTTTGCTAATCGTTCTTCCTCTGCCTGATACAATCTTGACCGTAATACTTGAAGTGCTTTTTCATAGTTTTTATGTTGAGACCTACCGTCTTGACACTCCACAACAGTACCAGTAGGAATATGTGTTAGACGGACTGCAGACTCTGTTTTATTAACATGCTGACCCCCAGCGCCAGAGGACCTGTAAGTATCCTTTTTTACATCAGCTAGATTTAAATCAAAATCAACTTCTTCTGCCTCAGGAAGAACAGCAACTGTAATGGCTGAAGTATGAACTCTTCCTTGTGATTCTGTTTCTGGAACCCTTTGCACTCGATGAACTCCCGATTCAAATTTTAATTGCCCATAGACTTCTTCTCCAGAAATAGCCAAAGAAATTTCTCTAAAACCCTTTGTACCACCTTCATTTGAATTCAACACTTCAAATGACCAAGATTTTTCTTTAAAAAACATGGAAAACATTCTGAAAATATCTTCCACAAATATACATGCCTCATCACCTCCAGTTCCTGATCGAAGTTCCATAATGACATTTTTATTATCATTTGGATCTTTGGGAATCAAAAGCCATTTTATTTTTTCGTCTAACTCTATCTTTTTATTTACAAATTCATCTAATTCTTCTTTTGCTAAAGCTTTAAATTCAAGATCTTCCTCATTTTGAATGATATCTTTTGCATTTGCTATATTTTCCGTTATTTCTTTGTATGTTTTATATGTAGTTACGATTTCGGATAAGTCTTTGTATTCGCGGTTAAGTTTGACATATCGCTTCATATCGTTGATTACCTCTGGATCAACCATCTGTTTTGCAATTTCCTCATAACGAATTGAGATTTGCTCTAATTTATCTAAAATTCCCACCTCACTCATTCGTAATTAAAATCTCCTTTATTACTAGAAATAGTCAATTGTTTTTTGGATGATGACTCTACAAATCCAATAATTTTGGCCTCCAAATTAAAAGATGAGCAGATGGAAATAATATCACTTGCAAAAGCAGGGTCGATATATATCTCCATTCGATGTCCCATATTAAAAACCTTATACATTTCGCTCCATGGAGTTGATGACTCCGATTGAATTAATTCAAATAATGGCGGAACATCAAATAAGTCATTTTTTACAATATGTAGATTGTCAATGAAGTGAAGCACTTTCGTTTGTCCTCCACCACTGCAATGTACCATGCCGTGTATCTGGCCTCTATATGATTTAAGTATTTGAGCAATGACTGGAGCATATGTTCTTGTAGGCGATAGCACAAGCTTTCCAATATCTAATGAAATATCGTCAATATGATCAGTTAAAAACTTTGTGCCACTATATACTAAATCCGAAGAAATAGATGGATCAAAAGTTTCTGGAAATTTTTTAGCTAAATCATGATGAAAAACATCATGTCTTGCTGATGTTAGACCATTACTACCCATCCCACCATTATATTCTTTTTCATAAGATGTTTTTCCTGATGATGATAACCCAATAATAACATCTCCATCTTGAATATTATGATTGCTAATTACATCATCTCTTTTCATTCGCGCAACTACAGTTGAATCAACTATGATCGTTCTAACTAAATCTCCCACATCAGCGGTCTCTCCACCTGTTGAATAAATTGAAACTCCGAACTCTCTTAATTCACTTAATAACTCCTCTGTTCCATTTATAATAGACGAAATTACATTTCCATCAACAAGAGACTTATTTCTACCTATAGTTGATGATACTAAAATATTTTCTACTGCTCCGACACATAATAAATCATCAATATTCATAATTAGTGCATCTTGAGCAATGCCTTTCCAAACAGATAAATCTCCTGTTTCTTTCCAATAAGCGTAAGCTAATGATGACTTTGTTCCTGCTCCATCGGCATGCATGACGATACAATGATTTTCTGAGCCCGATAAATAATCCGGCACTATTTTACAAAATGCCTTTGGAAACAATCCTTTGTCGATTCTTTTAATGGCTTGGTGTACTTCCTCTTTCCCTGAGCTAACACCTCTTAATGCATATCTTGAATTATCAGTCATAATGGAAATAAAAAAACCCCTTTCGGGGTTTAATCTTGCTTATTTATTCATCTAAACCAGGAGAATAATCTGTACTTAAAACAATAAATTGAGTTCTACGATTCTTTTGGTGTGCTGCTTCTTGTTCTTCTTTAGTAGATAACCTATCAATAGATCCACATTCTAGACCTTCCATTCTAGGTCTATCTTCACCATAACCTACTGGAACCATTCTTTCTTTAGGTATACCTTTTGAGATCAAATAATCAACACAAGATTGTGCCCTTCTTTGAGAAAGTTTTTTATTGTATTTATCCGAACCTCTGCAATCAGTGTGTGCTTGGAGTTCAATTACAATATTTGGGTTATCCGTTAATGTGGTATAAAGAAAATCCAATGAATCTTCTGAATTCACATTTTCATCAACCAACAACTCTGCTTTGTCTAATGCATATTGTACCTCAGGAAAATCAATAATTGCAGCCTCCCCAGATTCGTCAACAATAGGAATCAAATAAACCTCTTCTAAGAATCGTTTAGAGTTTTCTTCGTTGATTGTACTAATTTGATTTCTAGCTACCAAAAAGCTATCTTTTTCGACTTCAATCTCATATATCATTTCCTTTAGTATATAACGTTTTCCTTTAGAAATTTCCTCGAAGATAGCTTTACCTTCTCCATCCGTAGTTTGCACATATTCAGAAACAATTCCACCTGCAGTTGATGTGTCAATACCCGTAACTTTTATCGTAACGCCAGGAATTTGCTCGTTGGTTTCCTTATTGCTAACAAACACACTAAGTGAAAATTGTATTTCAGGTAAATTGAAATTATAAAGATCGTCTTTCCCTTTTCCACCAAGATCTTCCCTTGAAGAGGTAATATAGCCTCTTTTATCTGTTCCTCTTTCGAAAATGATGCCAAAATCATGTTCTGGAGAATTAATTGGCCACTGTAGATTTACTGGATCTCCCCAAGTTTTATCTCCTGTATTTTCTGCTTTAAATACATCTAATCCTCCCAGACCTACGTATCCATCAGAAGAAAAATATAAAGAATTATCTTCTGCTAAGTAGGGGAACATTTCGTCTCCATCCGTATTGACACTAGACCCTAAATTTGTTGGAGACATCCATGAATCTTCTCTTTTATCATACTCAGATATCCACAAGTCTTTTCCGCCATATCCACCTGGGAAATCAGCAGAAAAAATCATAAATCTCATCGTTGAATTTATGGCTGGATGGCCACAGGAAAGTGTATCAGCACCCTCAGGCTTTAATTGAATTTTTTCAGCTTGCGTCCAGGAATTTCCTTTTTTTTCTGCCTCGAAAATCTCGCAACCCAAATTAATTTTCTTTTCTCTTGGACATCTTGTGAAAAATATCTTATCACCCTTTTTAGACATTACCGCTGGTCCTTCATTATCTTTAGTATTAATTGAATTTGGCAATAATTGTGGTTCACTCCATTTCCCGTTATTATCTCTAGTAGTTGACCATAGATCCATAAAACTTTCCCCTGTTCTTGCATCTATACCGTCACCTGTGGAACCTTCTCTTGCAGAAGCAAAAATCAATATATTATGTTTCTTATCACCCCAAGTTGGTGCAAAATCGTAATGATCTGAATTGATCAAAATTTCATTTTGAATCATATGTTTAGTAGGATTTTCTTTCCACTCAATGGCTTTTTTACATGACACTAAAGCATCAGAAGCCTTTTTGTCCTCAGGATTTAACTCTAGAAACTTATTGATATTTTCTAGTGCTGACTGATATTCTCCTTGTTCTTTTAACACATCAGCAAGTAGAAGAAATATTTCTTGATTTTCTTCTTGAAATTTTAATTTAATAGCTCTTTGATAATAAGTCTGAGCTTGGGCGGGTTCTACTGAATACCTGTAGCATTCCGCTAATTGAAAATTAATTCTTCCTTTTTCTCTTATATCCTTTTCTTTTACTTCACCTTTTTTGTATAAGTCAATTGCAGTGAAATAAGCTTCGTTTTCAAATTTCACATCTGCCTCAGAAACAAAATTTTTCTGAGCAGAATTATTATTTACATTAAAAACGAAAATTAAAAACAAACCAAAAGCAGCCAGATTTAATTTAAATTGTCTTTGTTTACCGTAATAATTAATCATATTTTAAATATAAGTCTGATTGCAAAAATAATCAAATATTTTTCTTGAAAACCTAAAATTAAACAATAGTATATGATGTAGTTAGACAAATACTATTCCAATTTTAAAACACATAAACTCATGCATCTTAGTGTGTTGTTGACAATAAGCCGCTGGATTGTTGAAAAAAAAACCAATTAATCTGTGATATATAATTGCATTTAACAGAATAAAATTTACTTTTACAAACTTTAAAACGAAAGTAAAATTATCAAGTAATAATGGCAAAATCTAAGTTAGAATACATATGGTTAGATGGTTATCATCCTACTCAAAACATGAGAAGTAAAACCAAAATCATTGAGGATTTTAGTGGCAACCTTGAAGACTGTCCACTATGGTCTTTTGATGGTAGTTCCACTATGCAAGCAGAAGGGAACTCGTCTGATTGCCTTTTAAAACCTGTAGCATGTTATCCTGACCCCATAAGAGAAAATGGATTTTTAGTCATGACAGAAGTTTTAAATGCTGACGGCACACCCCACGAATCCAATGCCAGAGCAAAAATAGATGACGATGACAATGACTTTTGGTTTGGTTTTGAACAGGAATACTTTATAATGGATGTTCAAACCCAACTTCCATTAGGTTTTCCTATGGGTGGCTATCCTGGTCCGCAAGGACTTTACTATTGTTCAGTCGGAGGAAAAAACACGCACGGAAGACATCTAGTTGAAGAACATGCAGACATTTGTATCGAAGCAGGAATCAATATTGAGGGAATTAATCAAGAAGTTGCTTCTGGGCAATGGGAATTTCAATTATTTGCAAAAGGAGCTAAGAAAGCTGGAGATGAAATGTGGATAGCTAGGTATATTCTGGATAGACTAACAGAAGATTACGGTTACTATATTGAATACCACCCTAAACCTATTAAAGGAGATTGGAATGGATCCGGAATGCATGCTAACTTTTCAAATACGTTGCTTAGAACATGTGGATCTAAAGAAATTTATGAAAAAGTTTGTGAAGCATTTAGACCTGTAGCACAAGATCATATTAATGTTTATGGCGCCTACAATGAACAAAGATTGACTGGTCTTCACGAAACAGCATCTATTCACGACTTTAGCTACGGTGTTTCAGATCGTGGTGCATCCATCAGAATACCAATAATTACTGTTGAGAATGGCTGGAAAGGTTGGTTAGAAGACAGAAGACCTGCATCAAATGGAGACCCATATAAAATTGCTGGAAGAATTATAGAAACAGTAAAATCTGCGAAGCTTTAAAATACTGAAAATAGCATGTAAGAAAAGTAGCCGGATAGCAGTATAAATCCTGCAGTTCGGCTTATTTTTTTTCTAATGAAAAGCTGATAACCAAAAACCAAGATCACGGCTAACATAACACCAAAATCTAAGAAGAGTAAAATAGAACTTGTACCTAATTCTTGAATTAAAGAAGTAATTCCTAAGACCGCAAATACATTGAAAATATTGGAACCAATTAGGTTTCCAAGAGAAATGTTATTTTGACCCTTCATAAGAGCAATAATAGATGTTACGAGCTCTGGCAGTGAAGTTCCAAGAGCAACAACAGTGATTCCTATAACAAATTTCGGAACATTAAAAAATGAAGCTATTGAAATGGCACTTTCTACAAATAATTCAGACCCAAAATATAATCCGATCGAACCCAATACAAAAAATAATATCCCAGTTTGAATATTAATTTTTGAAATAATAGATTCCTCATTAGGAATATTTCGTTTAATAGAAAAAAATATAAAGCAGAAGAGTCCGGCTATTAACAATAAACCTTCCATTTTAGTAATTACATTATCTAATAAAAATAAGATAAACAACAATGAAGATACGAGCATAACCCACCAAGATAATTTATACGTATTTGTCGTAATACTAAGGGGCCTTATTACTACAGAAACTCCCAGAACCAATGCAATGTTTGCAATATTAGAGCCAAGTACGTTTCCAATAGCGATATCTGCTGCCTGATCCATAGCAGCTTGAATACTGACCATAAGCTCAGGAATGGAGGTTCCAAATGAAACTACAGTAACACCTATTAAAAAGGAAGAAACACCAAATTTTTCAGCGAAAGAAACAGCTGATCGTACAAGAAGTTCACCCCCAAAAATTAGAATTACTAAACCTAATATTAGTAAACCTATATCATAACCAATCACTACGAATTGTTTTTTGATGTATGATCTGTAGTTGGGTCATCAAATGCTGCTTTTTTAATGTCGTCTTGTATTTCCTGTGAAGCATCTCTTATTTGCCTGATACCTCTTCCAAAAGTACGAGCCATCTTAGGGATACTTTTAGACCCAAAAAAAATAAGTATGATTAAAAAAACGAAAAATAACTCGCCTGTACTAATACCATCAAGTAATAAAAAATGATGATTAGTCATTAGCCTTTGATGTTTTTCTTTGAGAAATCAACTACTAATGGAGTTGCTATGAACAAGGATGAGTATGTTCCTACTAACACACCTATCATCAAAGCAAATGAAAATCCTTTAATGGATTCTCCTCCAAACATAAATATGGTAAGTAAAACTAAGAATGTACTTAATGAGGTATTTACAGTTCTAGACAATGTACTATTTAATGCTTTATCAACTACTTGAATAGATGAGGATTTTTTATGAAAAGCTGCATATTCTCTAATTCTATCAAATACAACCACAGTATCATTGATTGAGTACCCTATAACGGTAAGAATAGCGGCTATGAATGCTTGGTCTATTTCCATTGAAAAAGGTAGTATATTATAAAATATGGAAAAAAGCCCAAGAACAACTAAAACATCATGGAACATGGCTACAAGCGCTCCAAGACCATATTGCCATCTTCTGAACCTAAAAGCAATGTAAATAAAGATTACAAATAGTGAAAATAGGACAGCTAAAAAAGAGCCTTGTATTAACTCATTAGATATCTGTTTCTCAACTCCCCTTGAGTATAAAATCTTGAAACTATTTTCTGAATCTAAAGTCGGATCATCTGCAAATCCTAAGTTTGCAAATGCAGTAACCATAGATGAATCGATCTTGGAAACTTTATTTTTTGTCTCCGATCCTTCAAGGTATTTAGTTGTAATTTCTAAAGTGAAATTGTTATCTACCGTTTTTATTTCAGGTGGAATATTTTCACAAACTTCGGTAATTGCTGTTTTTACCTCTTCTTTATTCATCTCCTCAGAAAATTCTACCCTGTAAGACCTGCCACCCGTAAATTCAACACTTCCGTCCAATCCTTTAGTAAATAATGAATAAATTCCAATGATGACAATAATTGCAGACAAAGAATAGGAGATTTTTCTCTTGGATAGAAATTTAATGGATGTGGTAGTAAATAAATTCTTAGTCGCGTTTCTGTAAAAAGATAAGTTCCACTTTTTGTCCAATAAGTAAGAAAATATAAGCCTTGTTATAAAAATTGCACTAAACAAAGAAGTAAAAACACCAATAATTAAGGTAGTTGCAAATCCTTGAATTGGACCAGATCCAAAATAAGCTAAAACTATAGCCGTAAGCAGTGATGTTACGTTTGCATCAATTATTGCTGTATAAGCGTGTTTATAACCATCTTGTATTGCTAATTTTATGCCTTTTCCATTACTGAGTTCTTCCTTAACCCGTTCATATATAAGCACATTAGCATCAACTGACATACCAATTGTCAATATCAAACCTGCGAATCCAGGTAAAGTTAATGCAGCCCCTAAAGAAGCTAATGTTCCAAAGATGAAAAATACATTTGCAACTAATGCTACATTAGCTACAAATCCTGCTCTCTTGTAATAAAAAAGCATATAAAGTAAAATGAGTAGTCCTGCACCAATCAATGACCATGTACCAGATAAAATATTTTCTTCTCCCAATGATGGACCTACTATAGCTTCATCAACGATTACAGCTGGCACGGGTAAAGAACCCGCCTTAAGTATGTTAGCTAAATCTTGGGCTTCTTCAATCGTTTCAAATCCTCCCGAAATCTCCGTATTACCACCGGAAATTTTTTGGTTAATTACAGGTGCAGAAAAGATTTGATCATCTAACACTATAGCAATAATCTTACCCACTTTTTGCTCTGTCCATTTAGACCAAGTATCTGCAATTTTTGATTCAAATGTTAAAAGAACTGAAGGTTTCGAATTTTGGTCAAAACTCTGCATAGCATCTACGATATCTTCACCGTTAATTTTAGCTTCACCATTTTTAGGAACTTCAATGGCCATCAGTTGATGTCCTTCAAAATTATATCCCTTTTCTTTAGTGTAATACTCTTTGGACCACAAGAACTTCACCCTTTTATATTGACCAAAAATCTCATTGGCTTTTTCGGATTCAAGAATGTTATTTACTCTTGAGGTATCAGCTGTTTTAGAGAATCCTATCACGGGTGAGCCAGGAGAATGTGCAAATTTTAAAGTCCCATTTAAAATCTTTCCTTCAGCTAATAATATGGAATCCTCAATACTTTTTTCTACTGCTCTCAGGTCTGCTAGTGAATCAAACGTAGCTTTCTCCTCATTATATATGGCCAAGTCGACTACAGAAAGCTTTGATAGTGAATCTTCAGTTAATTCATTAAACTGCTCGACTGTATCTTCGTTTGCAGTATTGGAAAATGCTTTAGTTAATTCAACAAATTTGTTAGTCCAATCTTTGTGTGCTCCATCCCAGAATTCCAAGCTAGCAGTAGATTGCAATAATTTTCTAATTCTACCTTTATCTTTAGCTCCTGGCAACTCAATTTGAAGTCTGCCAGAAACAGCGAGTTTTTTAATGTTAGGTTGACTTACACCGAACTTGTTTATTCTTGACTCAATAATTCTATGTGTTTTTTCAATTGCATCTTCGCTTATTTCTCTAAGTTTAGCAATAATGTTAACATTACTTTTAGAGCTATTTTTGTCTAAGTAGTCTTTAAGCCCAACTGTAAAAAACGTCATGGGTTCATCCCCGTACATATTTTTGTAATGTGCAGCGAATAAGCCTATAAAATCGTCACTAGGTGCATCCACAGTTGATTCACCCATTCTGTAATCTTTTAAGGCCGCATTATATGGCTTTCTGAAAGATGGTTTCTTAGTTGAAGCTTTAGCAAAGTTTTTAACTAGGTCTTCTATAGAAACTTCTAATGTTACGCTCATGCCTCCTTGAAGGTCAAGTCCTAATCCTAATTCTTGATCTTTGCAGCGCTGATAATCTAAATCAATTATTGGGTAAACAGGAGCATCTGATTGATCAGATAAAAGTTTTTGCTCATAATAACTAACAATTTGTTGCTTTTCTTTTTTACTATTTCCATCAACTATTAACGTATCTCCATTAAGAGTGAAATAAGGAATTGCGTATTGTGTAAGGGAGTCAAATTTTCCAACGGCTTGGTCGTTCACATCTGACTCAAAAGATCTAGTCACCCATGAAAAAGAAAGTTGATATAGACAAGCTAAAAATAACAGGATAGTAAATACCCATATGGCACTTCTATTTCTCATTAAATATTTTTTATAGTATTAATAATACAATTTTGAGGGCGCAAATATAGAATTTCAATTGATTATTACCAACTTATAATCAACATCTTCGTTATCATATTTAAATACTAGTTAACTTTATCAAATTATCAATTTAAACTTTTGATATATATTATGTTGGGAGTCATGTTCAAAAAACTTAAATTATTTAATTGTTGTTTTTCGTTGTTCATAGTGAGTTCTATAACCTCTCAAACAAAACCCCACAATGTTATACAATCAAATGATATTATAGTCATAGATGGTTTTGACACCCTTTCCAACCCGTGGACGGGTGGATTCAATGCCGTTCAAATTTCGAAAATTGATCTAAACTTTGATTCAATGGAGGATTTATTTGTTTTTGATCGCACTGGAAATAAAATAACCACCTTTTTAAACAATGGAGATTCTTATTCTTATGCACCTGAATATGAACAATTATTTCCTCAAAGTCTTAGCAGTTGGGTTTTACTAAGAGACTATAATAATGACAATAAAAAAGATATTTTTTGCTCTGTTTCAGGGGGTATAGGAGTATGGGAAAATACTTCGGTTAATGATGAACTAAGCTTTAATCTAATTACTAATCCGTTTGTATATTCCTATCAATATTCGACTAACACTAATCTCTATGTAAGTGTAGTTGACATTCCTGCTATAAATGATATTGATGGAGATGGTGATTTGGATATATTAAGCTTTGGAGTGCTAGGTTCAAGTCTAGAATACCACAAAAACATGTCAGTTGAGAGTGGGTACAATCAAGATTCATTGATTTTTGAACTTAAAAATGCATGTTGGGGACACTTCAGAGAAGATGGACTGACAAACACCTGCATCTTATTTGACACTTGCGGCTTTAATGTGTCATCTCCTGAGTCTAATATGGGTACTTCGACAACTAGAAATCAAACTACAAGGCATAGTGGGTCAACCGTTTTGTCGCTGGATCTTAACAGCGACAATGTCAAAGATTTAATCCTTGGTGATGTGTCTTTTGGAAATCTTGTTGCACTCTATAATGACAACATTGGAGTTAACCAAAACACTTCTTTTATTAGTCAAGACACATCATTTCCAAGCAATAGTCTACCTATTGATTTATTCATATTTCCAGCATCATTTTATGAGGACATGGATTTTGACGGGATAAAAGATCTTGTTGTTTCACCAAATTCTGATAATGACACAGAGGATAAAGAGAGCATATGGTTTTATAAAAATTTCGGTTCCAACCATTCGCCATCGTTCTATTTTCAACAAAATAATTTACTACAAGATGAAACAATTGATCTTGGAAGGGGCGCTAAGCCCATATTTGTTGATATAAATAATGATAATTTACTGGACTTAATTGTTTCTAATTTTGGAGAGTTTGACCTTAATGTTCCCGTACATTACAGTTCTTCTATATCCTCTTTCATCAACATTGGTACTTCATTAAGTCCAATGTTTGAAAAAACTAGCGATAACTTTCAAAATATAGCAACCACTTTAAATCGATTAAACCTAGCTCCGGCGTTTGGAGACTTAGATTATGATGGGGATTTAGATGCCATAGTTGGTGATTTTGATGGAAATCTGCATTATTTTGAAAACACATCGCCTAACCCTAATCAAATGAGCTTAAACTTATCCATTTCACCGTTAGTGGATCAGTTAAATAATGTTTTTGATGTTGGATACTGTGCACACCCAACACTTTTTGATATTGACAATGACAATGATTTAGATTTAATTGTGGGTGAAGCCATTGGAAACTTAAATTATTTAGAAAACATAGGGGATTCAACAACATTTAATTTTGAACTAGTATCAGAAACACTGGGACAGGTTGATGTCTCTGAATGGTGGACCAACATAGGATCAAGTACTCCGCAATTTAAAATCATAAACCAGGAAGTAAATTTATTTGTAGGAAGTGAAAGAGGTCACATATTTCATTATGGAAACATTTCAAATAACCTAAATGGAAGCTTTAATCTTGTGGATAGTAACATATTGAATATTTACACTGGACCAAATAATGTCCCAGCTATTTATGACATTAATAATGACACCATACTTGATTTTTTGATTGGAAACAAGAGAGGCGGTATTTCTCTGTATTATGGTTCTTTAGATTCTACAGTTAGTGATAATATCGATGAAATTAATACCACTAAATACATCTTATTTCCTAACCCTAGTACAAAAAAGATAAAATCGAATGTTCCCCCAAATACTTCTTATCAAATTTATTCAATTGATGGCGGATTAATACAACAAGGGTTTTTTAATATGGAAATAGACATTGAAGGTTTAGAAAATGGAATATATTTTATTTTGTTCCATGTAGATAACGAATATCATATGCATAAATTTATAAAGTGCAAGCTCCATTAAGTAACCCCATTGTATTAATAGATTCCGAATGTATTTTTTGCAATTATTGGGGTAACTTCATTTTGAAATACGATAAGTCAAAACGTATCCTGATCTCCGTTCCTAATTCTAAGATAGGGCGTGAAATTATGAATAAAAGCCAAGACGTTGCAGACATTGAAAAGACCATTTTGTTTAAAAAAGATGATCAAATACATCAATATTCTGATGCAGTTCTTCAATTAATTATTCAGATGAATAATATTTTTCTTTATCCACTTTTAATTGGGTACTTAATTCCTAAAAAAGTACGAAATTGGATGTACTTAGAGGTTTCCAAAAGAAGAAAAAAACTAATGACGAATCAATGTCATATTAGTAATCTCAGAGAAAATGAACGCTTTATCTTATAATGCATTTAGAGCATCGTTCATATTTCTGACAGCGGCAGCACTCTTTTTAAACAACTCTTTTTCTGAATCATTCAAGTTAAGATCAATAATTTTCTCCCAACCATTTTTTCCAACTACCACTGGGACACCTATACAAATATCAGCTTGTCCATACTCTCCTTCAAGATATACAGAACACGGAATTATTCTCTTTTGGTCATGTAAAATACTATCTACCAAATAAGCTACTGCAGCACCTGGAGCATACCAAGCTGATGTACCTAACATGCCAGTTAATGTCTTTCCTCCAACCATGGTATCAGATGCAACTTTATCGAGTGTTGATTGGTCTAATAAATTTTCAAAAGGTATTCCATTATAAGTGGCAAGGCGAGTTAAAGGTATCATAGTCGTATCTCCATGACCTCCTATTACCATTCCATGAATATCATTTGAAGGTCTTTCAACTGCTAATGATAGATATGTTCTAAATCTTGCACTATCTAAAGCTCCACCCATTCCAATTACTCTATGCTTAGATAGTCCACTTTCTTTAAATGTCAAATAAGTCATCGTATCCATTGGGTTAGATACAATTACTATTACTGCATTAGGTGAATGTGCTAAAACATTTTCTGTTACTGTTTTTACTATTCCCGCATTAACTCCAATCAATTCTTCTCTTGTCATACCTGGTTTTCTTGGGATTCCACTAGTAACTACAACCACATCACTTCCAGCTGTTTTTTTATAATCATTTGTACTACCTACAATTTTAGTATTAAACCCCAATAAAGAAGATGTTTGCATCATATCTAATGCTTTTCCCTCTGCAAAATTTTCTCTAATGTCTAGTAAGACTACTTCACTAGCAATTCTTTTGTAAGCTATAGCATCTGCACATGTTGAGCCTACATTACCTGCGCCTATTATAGTAACTTTCATTTCGTGTGATTTGATTATAATTTCTGCGAAAATATAAAAATCAATATCTTTAAATGGCTATTTCTTAAATACTTATAAAAAAAATTAAATATAAAGGCAACCATTGAAATTTTAATCGTTTGTAGAAAATGACAGCTGAGAGGTTAAATATCATATCCTTAATTGAGGGTTGTAAAAAAAATGATAGTAAATCTCAGCATATCATTTATGATAAATTTTACGGAAAAATGATGGGTGTTGCCCTGCGCTATTTTAAAGACTACGACACTGCCAGTGATGTGGTACAAGAAAGCTTTATCAAAGCCTTTTCAAAAATAAATCAATTTGAAGGAGGAGAGAATTTTGGTGGCTGGCTTAAGCGTATTGTGGTAAATCACTCACTAGATCAATTAAGAAAAAACAAAAAAGTTTCATTTACTAGTGAAGATGAACTTCAGCACCAGACTTATGATGACGAAACCGAAGATTTATCCTATTACAGTGGCATTAATATGAATCAAATTCTTGAAGCTGTTCATGAGTTAAGTGATTCTTACAAAACGGTATTTAACCTGTATGTGCTAGACGGTTTAACTCACAAAGAAATTGCTAATGTACTTGGTATAAGTGAAGGCACTTCTAAGTCTAATTATGCCAAGGCTAAAAAGAAATTAAAGACTATACTTTCTAACAGATTTAATCTTTGAATAAAAAAACAACATATGACCCATTTGAAAACCTAATTAGAGATAAATTAGATGGTTTGGAAAGTGATTACGGTAAGGACTGGGATAAAATATCTTCAAGGTTAGATAACACAACTAAAAATTCCTCCAAAAACAAAAATACTTTATTAGTAATCATTTCATTTTTAATTGGAATTGGATTACTAACTGTTTTCTTATTAGACAATAATTCTGAAAATATAACACCGAGTGTTCAGGAAATCAAAAAAAATGAATCCATAATAAAAACCAAATCAAAGGAAAATACTAACTCTAATACTGACAAAAAAAACTCAGGGAAAACTTTAAAGGTTATTGAAGTAAAAGAATCAAATGATAATTTAAATACGATTTATCAAAAGTTCGACACTACAATTTTAGAGTTGGCTGATACAACTTCTTTAGTATCATTAATAGATTCAATTCCAGATATCTCTTCTTCTTTTTCAAACAAAGAGGACACAATGATTATTAATCAAATTTCAATTTTAACAGATAAAACTAATATATGTTACAACGATTCAATAACTGTATTTTCAAGCGGCTGCGATAGTTGTTTTATTTTATGGAAAATAAACGGTGTGGAATTCATTAATGAGAAAAAAATCAAACTTCTAGCAAAAGAGAATTTATCTATTATAATTTACGAGCAAAATAGGAAAGACTCTAGTATTGACATAAAAGATTCCTTATACATGACGTTACATAGAGCGCCAGAGATAGAAATTACCTATGAGACAATTGATGACAATGGAACGATCAGTACCTATCTAACTCCAAATATAGTTGACGAATTTTCATCTCTTCAATACTCATTTACTAAAGATGGTAGTTTTAGTTGGGACTTTGGAGATGGATCATTTGGTGATCAATCACATCCGAGACATGAGTATAAAACCAATGGTAATTATGTGGTATATTTAACGTACAAGAGCCCCTTCGGATGTATATCCTATGCTAATTTAGAAGTCGAAGTCACTGCTAATTTTGACATACTTGCTCCCAATACCTTTACTCCAAATGGCGATGGAATAAATGATGTGTTTATGCCTGAAGGGGTAATCATGAGTGGCCTTCCATTTGAGATGATCATTTTCAACAAGTATGGAAAAACTATTTTCTCAACCCAAAACACAAATAATGGCTGGTCTGGTTTTGATCAAAATACGGGGAAAAAGAGTCAACCTGGTAATTACTTATGGTTGGTGAAACTAGAGAACGAAGATGGCACCTACAATCAATACAAGGGATCTATTCTACTGGTAGATTAAGCATCAATATTTGCGTACTTAGCGTTATTTTCAATAAACTCCCTTCTTGGTGGAACGTCATCACCCATCAACATAGAAAATATTCTATCAGCCTCAGCAGCACTTTCAATTGTAACTTGTCTTAATGTTCTATTCTCTGGTGACATAGTAGTATCCCATAATTGTTCAGCATTCATCTCACCTAAACCTTTATAACGTTGTACATGGACACTTGATTCACTACCTGAGCCTTTCATTTTATCTATATATCCGTCTCTTTCCTTATCGTCCCAAGCATATTTAGCCTGTTTTCCCTTTCTTACTAAATATAAAGGCGGTGTAGCAATATATATATACCCATTCTCTATCATCTCTCTCATGTATCTAAAGAAAAAAGTTAAGATCAATGTTTGAATGTGACTACCATCTACATCAGCATCACACATAATCACCGCTTTATGGTACCTTAGTTTTTCTAAATTTAAGGCTTTAGAATCTTCTTCTGTTCCAACTCTAACACCTAAAGCAGTGTAGATATTTTTTATCTCTTCGTTTTCAAATATTTTGTGGACCATGGCTTTTTCCACATTAAGAATTTTACCTCTTAACGGCATAATTGCCTGAAACTCTCTATCTCTGCCTTGCTTGGCAGTACCCCCAGCAGAATCCCCCTCAACAAGAAATAACTCACATTTTGCTGGATCTTTTGATGCACAATCCGCTAACTTACCAGGAAGTCCTGCCCCTCCCATAGGGTTTTTTCGTTGAACCATTTCACGTGCCTTTCTCGCAGCATGTCTAGCCGTAGCAGCCAAAATAACTTTTTCAATAATTTTTTTAGCGTCTCCAGGATTTTCTTCTAAGTAGTTGGATAGCATTTCACTAACAGCCTGACTAACAGGTGCAGAAACTTCTCTGTTTCCCAATTTTGTTTTTGTTTGACCCTCAAATTGAGGTTCAGCTACTTTAACAGAAACTATTGCAGTAAGCCCTTCTCTAAAATCATCTCCAGCTATTTCAAATTTTAACTTGTCTAACATTCCAGAGTTTTCTGCATATTTTTTTAACGTATTCGTTAAACCTCTTCGAAAACCAGTTAAATGCGTACCACCTTCATGGGTGTTAATATTATTGACATAACTGTGTATGTTTTCACTATAACTAGTATTATAAATCATAGCTACTTCTACAGGTATATTGTCCTTTTCCCCTTCAATAGCTACCACTTTTTCAATTAGTCTTTCACGAGTGCCATCTAAAAACTCTACGAATTCTGACAGACCTCTCTCGGAAAAAAAGGTTTCTGATTTAAAATTACCATCTTCAGCATTTTCTCTTTCGTCAGTAAGTACTATTGTAATGCCTTTATTTAGATAAGCTAGCTCTCTCATCCTTGCGGAAAGCGTGTCATAAGAGTAGACTATATCGTCAAAAATTTCTTTATCAGGACTAAACTCTACTTGAGTACCCCTGTCTGTTGTTTCCCCTACTTCCTCGACCTCTTTGGTTTTTTTACCTTTAGAATATTCTTGTTCCCAAATTTTCCCTTCTCTGTACACGGTTGCCTTTAAATAAATGGATAAGGCATTTACACAGGAAACACCAACACCATGCAAACCACCAGATACTTTGTAAGAATCTTTGTCAAATTTACCTCCTGCACCAATTTTGGTCATTACTACTTCCAAAGCTGAAACACCTTCTTTTTTGTGCATGTCAACAGGAATTCCACGCCCATTATCTTTTACTCTTATTCCGTTTTCTTTTGTGATAGTTACTGAAATAGCATCACAATGCCCAGCTAAGGCTTCATCTATAGAGTTATCAACTACTTCATATACAAGATGATGTAATCCTCTAGAACTTACATCTCCGATATACATTGAAGGTCGCATTCTAACATGCTCAATACCCTCTAAAGCTTGGATACTATCCGCGGAATATTTCTTCTCTTCACTCATGTCGTTAAATTTGTTGCGCAAATATAGTTTTTTAAGCGTATAAAATAGCCTTAATCTTCTCTGTAAATAGAGGAGTTTTCAACAGTGTTAAAAACTAAGCGTTACCCCTCCAAATATATTTATAGATTGGACCGGAGTATTTGTCCAAAACTGGTACCTTTTTGCAGTGAAATTGTTAAATCGAATAAAAGCAGAAACCTTATCATTATATCTGTATTCAGCCGATAAATTCATATCCACAAATGGTTTCAGTTTGAAAGCATATCTATTATAGGATATTTCATCAAAATGAGAATTATTCACAAAATCCTCTACCATATTATTTGAAAGAGTAGGGATTTGGTATGAATATACATTTCTCGACCCTACTAAATACAAATCACTTCTAATTATTAGTTTATCAGAGAGGTCAAGAATAGCTGAGCCGGTCAACATAAAATCTGGACGCTGCCAGGCTATCGCGTCTTCATCACCGTCTTCAATCTTAAGTTTATAAATGAAGTATTCTGCTTTTCCTGCTAATTTTAACTTCTCTCCGTTTTGGTAGGTAACTTCACCAAGGATTGTGGTTCTATTGACTTTATTATAGGTCACCTGAAACTTATTTTCTAATGAAGAAGTAGTATCAGGTACATAAAAATAAAAATTGTCAAATCTTTCCACATTTGTGGAGAAATTAAATGTGAATTTACTACTCATAGAGCCTCTTATACCTGCATATAAATTAGATCGCTGTGCTGTATTGTAAAGATCTATATCTTCAGAAATAAATGGGTTTTCTAATCTAATTTTATTAAATGTATTTCTCTGCACATCACCTTTCCATCCTGCATAAGGGATGAAAACATCATTAAATAAACTGTAACTGACCTCTATGTCAGGGAATAAATAAAATTTAGCTTCGGAAACAATATCAGATTGTAACGACAAACCAACTTTAGCAATTAAATTATCTTTTCTGGTGTATATATGAGGATTTAGTCTCAGAATAGCTGACGTTTGAGTATTTAACCCTTCTCCCACTTGGATTTGATATGTACTAGTGTCTAATGTAAGACTGGGTTGATTAATGTTATTGACGTCCAGTTCAAAAGTACCCAAAAATTCATTTTCTAGAATGACCCAACCAGAATGTCCGCCTAATAAAAAATGATTTTCTGAAAATTGGTAATTACTATTCAGATGGTGGAAATCAAGCCAGGTTTTGTATCTTAATTTATTGGTATCTCTTCCTGTATTCTTAGAGTTAAATTTCATATGGAAATCAAATAAATCATAGTTCTGTCTAAAGTTGGTGGAAGTATCTTCAAATACTCCACTGTATAAAGAGGTGTCTAAGCCATAAAATTGGTATCGATTTCTTTCGTAGTCTAACTCCGCCCACAAATCGTGATCTAAAAAAAACTTCTGAAAATACCCACCCAAGAGAACATCGGAGTAAGTGGTATTGCCCATTTCTCTAATGCTTCCTAAACTGCTTTGAAAATTACTTTTAACCCCCCAACTTTCATATTTTGATCTTTTTGATGCATAATTCAAGTCGAAAAACGGAGTGAAGTACATTCCAGCTCCTGCTTTTAAATAACCTGAATATAGCTTATCCAATGGTTCAACTATTTTCAACTTTGCTGGAGTTATATTTTCAATCTCATAACTTACTTCCTGCTGTTTAGGTTCCAAGTAATATTTTACTTCATCCATCTCAAGTGATGAATCAATTTGTAGGGGATTAATAGCTACTTTTGGGGTTCTTGCAATTTTCCGTAACCCTGAACCAACTCCAAGGAAAGTCTCATCTGATCCATTATTGTTTTGAGCCACTGAAATATTTAATCCAATGATAACACAGCCCAATACCATTACTGTTTTACATGATTGTTTAATTACCATCTTCATTATTTTCATTATCCACAGTTTTTCCTTTAGAAGGGTCTTCAAAAAGCTCCTGATCTTTCGGGTCAATATCTTGAAAATCAATTTCTATTTCTTCTTGGTCTGGCTCATCATCAAGTTCAATCTGCTCTAAATTTTTAACATACTCTAGCTTTTGTTCTGCTTCAGCTAAAATTTCGTCCTTTCGTGGACCATCGTAATTATCGATAATACTTTGTATACTATGCTTAGCGTTAAAATAATCTTTCAGTTGAGTGAAATTATCACCTAATAATAAGATTCCTTTTGCCAACCAATAATCATACGTTGGCTTTTGTTGAACCAACTCCATGATTTGCTTCTCACAATGTTCATATTCTTTATTTAAGTAATAGATATGACACATGTTATATTTGGCTTCTGCAGCCGCTTCACTTTTAGCTGTGGCAATGACATTTTCATAGGAAATAAGAGCGCTATCCAGCAATCCTAATTCTTTATATGAATTTGCTAAAAACAAATTAGCATCTTCAACCACTTTATCATTTGGGTGATTTAACAACAGTACTTTTTTCGCATAAATTATAGCAGACTGGAAATTATCTAAATAATAAAAGCAATACATCTGCCCTCTTTTAGAAAGTGATAAATCTTCTTGGGTTACTCCCACATTTTCTAATGTAGAAAAATGACCTAATGCTAATTTGTAGTTCTCTGAGTCAAATGTGATTTCACCAGCATATTTTAATGCCTCTGTAAAATAATTGTTATTTGGTTTTGTAGTAATAAAATCATAATGATACAACGCTTCATTTTTCTTGCCTGAAGTGTAATAACATGTAGCCATATAATAATGAGCAGAAATTTCTTTTATTGGGTTTGAGATATTATCTAAATAATAAGTGGCTTTCTCAATCTGTAGATCACAATCTCCATTGTCCCTTGCCACTTGTACAGGCTGCCAGAAAGTGGAGTCTTTTTGTTGCTCACTTACAGCTATACCTCTTTCATCCAACCACCCATAATAGCCTGGCAAATCATTTCTTTTTGCATACACTTCCATCATTAATTCTACTGCTAATTCATTTTCGATTTCCGCATCTGGATAGTTATCTAACACCGTTAGTAAGTACTTTTCGCCTTCGTCAAGATTACCATCCTTGATGTAAATACTCCCAACTTCAACAAAAGCAGTGGAGATGAAATTATTATTTGGATACTCATCAATAAACTTTAAATACGTATTTATGGCTTCAACATTCTTATCTAAATCCTTGTAGGTTTGTGCTAAGTTCAATAAAGAAAGAACTTGGTATCTAGATTTGGGATATTCATCCGTTAGTTTTTGCAATGTTTCCATCTTACCATCATAGTCCTGTATAAGACCTTGAGAAGTTGATAGTTGGTATAAAGCATAACTATGATTAAAACCTTCTATGTCTAAAGACTTTTGATAATTTTCTATTGCGAGACTATCGTTTTTTAATACAAAGTAAGCATCAGCAATCCTAACTAACGCAGAGTGGTATCTTGATGAATCAGAAAAATCTGATTGATGTATGTAATTTCTGAAATATTGAATTGACTTATCCAAATCATTTTTTTGCTTAATTACATTATAGGATTTTACATTTGTATATGGTGTAGCTTTTTCAAAATAGGCATATCCTAAGTGAAAATCTAAATCATTGTACTCACTTGTTAATAAAGCGCCATTAGTGTATCTGTACTTTTCATAGGTAGAAATAGCCTCTCCAAATCTTGCTGATTTATAAAAACATTCTGCTTTCCAAAACTCACTTAAGGCATTTAACTTTTGATCAATTGGGTAGCGCCTAACTAGATCAAAACTTTGGATGGCATCACTATAATTTCTATTATGAAAATGCTCAACAGCCCTGTTATAAACTATGGTTTGATAAGCACTTTGCATCCTTGGGTCTTTTTCCTTGATCTTTTCAAGGGATGTTAAGGCATCATCATAATTCTTAGTAGTTAGATAAACTTTTAATAAAAATTCATATGCTTCTTTAGCATCTTCTGTATTTGGGTAGGTTTCTATAAATTCATGAAATGCATTTATCGCTTCATCATAAGGATTATAACTTAGTTCAAAGGCTAATTTTGCATAATTAAATAAAGAATTTCTTTTTATTTCTTCGTCAAAATCAAGCTTACTTGCTTCCTGGAACGCATTTCTAGCATAATCTTTTTCATCTAATCTCAAATATGCATCTGCCATATGATAATAAGAGGTTTGTGACAACATATCTGATTTATAAACTACTCTAGAAAACAGCGAAATGGCTTTCTCAAAATTTCCTAATTTATAATAAGAAAAAGCCACTTGATAATTAGATTCTCTATCCGCTTTCGCGTATTTTTTAAAGACTTTATAATAATCGATCGCTTTGATGTAATCTTGATTCTTATAATATGAGTCACCTATTAGTTTTGCAAATTCGCCTTTTCGTTTTTCTATAACTGAATCAATATAAACGGGGGCATAAGTTATTAGATCATCGTATTTATGCTGTTGGTAAAGAATTTGAGTTATGTAATAAGGGATGATCGACTTAAACATTTTACTTTTAGAAATTGATCTAAAGCCAACCAATGCGGTTTGATATTTACCTTCCTCATATGCAATATGAGAATAATAGTATGTGGCTGGAACTTTATAATCTGATTTGCGCTGTAATAATTCATTAAAATTCACCTTCGCCTCATCTTTCTTTTTTCTCATAAACTTTGAATAACCAAGTTTAAATAAAAACTCATTTTGATCTTCAGTAGAAAGATCGTATTGATCAATTTTTTCAAAATATTCTATGGATTTAGTGAATTTTTTCATTCGATAATAATGCCTTGCGAGTTGAAGATAGACTCGTTCTGATTTTGGATGGTCAGGGTGATCAAGTACAAATCTTGTTAAGAGTGTTTCCACATTATGATGATATAAATGCAATGCACAAACAGCAAAATAATACTCTGCATTTATGCGTAATTCATCTTGAGTATTTGGTATTCCATTTATAATTTCTTTGAAATATGCCTGGGCAGCGCTATATTTCTGTTTATCATAAAGTTCTTGAGCATACTTATAGCTTTTATATTCATCCGTGTGAATAAAGGTCTTTTGACCCGTAACTTGAATGAAATAACAGCACAATAAAAGAATAAATAGACCCTTCCTCAACATTTTTATATGAACTTAATTTGGTGTTGAAATATATTAGTTAAAGATAATTAGGTCAATGTCTTGGGTAATCTATTCATTTGAATATTTTCAACCATATTATGTTAACATTAATCACTCATCCTAAAACCAATGTTGGATAATATTTTAAATTTGATCTACAACTTTTTCTATTTATGATATCTGAACCTCTTATAAAATTCAATAAAGTTTATATCAAACAACAACAAAATGAAATTTTAAATGATATCAGTCTCGACATTAATGAAGGTGAGTTTGTATACTTTGTAGGTAAAACAGGTAGTGGAAAAAGTAGCTTATTGAAATCTATTTATGGAGATATAGAAATTGAGGGTGGGGATATTGTTGTGGATGGACAATCCCTAAAAAAAAGTAGAAAAAAACATATTTTATCGTTAAGAAGAAAGCTTGGAATCATTTTTCAAGATTTTGAACTATTAATGGACAGATCCATAGAAGATAACTTGAAATTTGTTATGAGAGCTACTGGATGGAAAGGAAAAAAAAATATTCAGAGCAGAGCAACAAAACTACTTGAAATGGTAGAAATGAAAGAGAAAGCTAATTCAAAGCCTCATTTGCTATCAGGGGGAGAACAACAGCGTGTAGCTATTGCAAGAGCTCTAATAAATGACCCAAAAATTATTATAGCAGATGAACCTACAGGAAATTTAGATCCCGAGACTAGTTTGAAAATCATGGAGCTAATGAAAAACATATCCAATTCAAATCAAACCATCATAATGGCTACCCATGACTATGATATTATTCAGAAGTTCCCTGGAAGAATTATAGAGTTTAATCGAAATTTTAACGTTGAAATGATCAAAAACAGGGAA